>NZ_JBXEJO010000020.1:0-118825 GCF_056837965.1 Bradyrhizobium ferriligni | reverse complement strand
CATCCTGACAGACTTCCAAGACACAGGGACCCATAACCGCCGATGTTTATTGTTTCACGCGCTGGAGCGACGAATCCCGTTCTCAACATCCGCCGCGGCGTATCGGTCACTGCTTTCGCAGGGACGACGTGCTGAAAGTGCCGCGGACTCGTAATCGATAGCCCGCGCCTCAATGCGGCCGCGACATCATCGCCACCACGGCGGAGCGGGTCTCGACGCCGAGCTTTTCGAAGATATGGATCAGATGCGTCTTCACTGTCGCGAGCCCGATGTTCAGGCACTCACCGATCTCGCGGTTGGTTCGGCCGCAGCACAAGAGCTCGACGACTTCCATCTCGCGCGAGGTCAGGCCAAAGCGCGCCGGCTCGTCGGCATTCGACGACAGGCGGCTGGTCAGGTTGAACTCGAGGTAGTCGTGGATCTTCTCCGCAATGTGCATGCTGCCGTCCGGGATCGCGCAGCCCGGCGCCCACAGCACGCTCATTCCGGCGACGATGCGGTCGTTGCGGCGGAAGAAGAACTCGATCATGTCGGCGACGCCGCATTGGCCGGCGAAGGCGCGATAGGTCGCCGCCTCCTGGGTCGCGCATTGGTCGAGCGCTGTGCTCAGCCGTGCAATCGGCCGGTTGCTCGCGGAGCGCGGATGCAACGGGTCGAGCCGGTTCATGCCGGCGAGATACTGGTCGTGGAAACTCGGCGGCACGTTGCTGCTGAGCACGAAGCGGTTGAGGGTCAAATTGCCGTCGACCTCGTAGAACGCGGTCGCCGACCCCTCGAGAATGCCGCGCGCGAACTGAATGGCCTGCGTGGTTGCCGGATCCGGTCGGCCCAGAAGCGCGATCATGACCTACCTCCCGATGTTTCCCGATGGCGAACGTCTGCGCGTCGCATGCCCGTCACGCTGGGGCAGCCGCGGGCCATAGTCAAGCAAATTGCGGGCCAAGCGCACGAAGCGCACATCCGGGGAAACGGTTACGCCGAAGTAACCCAACGGCCCCCTCCACCATCCGGTTGATTGCGAGCGACGCGAGCCATGCGGAACTTTCGCACATCATCCGATGTCATTGCTGGATCAAGAATGAATTCGCGTCGCATCATGGCCGCCTTCCCATCGGCGGCCGACGAACAGGTCACGCTCGCCAACTGGCGTCAGCATCCCTTCAACGAGTGGGCATTCCGCAATGTCCGCGAACTGCTGCCCACCGCGAACATCGCGCGCGCCGCAGCGGCGGCGCCGCTGTCCTTTGCGCCGCGCTATCTCGACGACGTCCGCATCGCCAACCCGCGCGGCGAGACGGTCGGCGTCGGCGAGGCGCTGCGCGCCAGCCACACCGACGGCATCGTGGTGTCGCATCGCGGACAGGTCGCGTTCGAATGGTATGCGCATGGCCTGACGCCCGATACCCCGCACCTGATCTTCTCCGTCAGCAAGTCGGTCGCCGGAACGCTCGGCGGCATCCTTGCCGATCACGGCAAGCTCGATCCCAACGCGCCGGTGACGCGCTACATCCCGGAGATGGAAGGCTCGGTCTATGGCGGCAGCTGCACGGTGCGGCACCTGCTCGACATGAGCGTCGGCATCCGCTTCGACGAGGATTACATGGCGCGCGACGGCGACGTCATGAACTACCGGCGCTCGACCGGTTGGGAGCTGCCGGATCCTGCAGTCCCGCCGAGCAATCTGCGCGACTATCTGCGCACGCTGCGGCCGAACGGCGCACCGCATGGAGAGACCTTCCACTACGTCTCGACCAACACCGATGTGCTCGGCTGGGTCTATGAGCGCGCCTGCGGCCTGTCCTACGCAAAGATCCTCTCGCACTATCTGTGGCAGCCGATGGGCGCCGAGCACGACGCCTACATCACCGTCGATTCACGCGGCGCAGGCCGCGTCGCCGGCGGCATCTGCGCGACACTGCGCGATCTCGCCCGCTTCGGCGAGATGATGCGCAATCACGGCATCAGCAACGGACGACAGGTCGTCCCCGGCTGGTGGATCGACGACATCAGGCAGAACGGCAATGCCGAGGCCTGGTCGCGCGGCGACCTGACGAAGGTGTTTCCAAACGGCAATTACCGCAACAAGTGGTACACGCTCGATCGGCGCGAAACGCCGTTTGCCGCGGTCGGCATCCATGGCCAGTGGATCTACATCGATCCCACCAACGAGACCGTGATCGCGCGCGTCTCTTCGCAGCCGCTGCCGATGGATCTCGATCTCGATCACATGTGGATGCGCGGCTATCGCGCGATCGCGGCCAGGCTTGCCGGCAAGGCCTGACCGGTTGCGACAGGGGAACATCATGGGACCATCGATCAACCGGCGCCGTCTGTTGCAGATCGGCGCGGGAGCAGGCCTCGGCATCGCGATGCCGCGCATCGCGCGGGCCAGTTCGAAGACGATCACGGCCGTCATGCACGCGCCGCTGCGCGCCACCGACCCGATCATGACGACGGCGTGGACCGCGCGCAACCACGGCTACATGATCTACGACACGCTGTTCTCGACCAATGCGAAATTCGAGATCAAGCCGCAGATGGTCGAGGCCTGGGAAGTCTCCGCCGACAACTTGACCTACACCTTCCGGCTGCGGCCCGGCCTCAAATTCCATGACGGCAGTGCGGTGACGTCGGCCGACGTCATCCCCTCGCTGCAGCGCTGGGCGCGGCGCGACACGATGGGCCAGAAACTGTTCGAATTCGTCGCCGAGCTGAAGGCGCTCGACGAGCGCACCTTCCGCATGGCGCTGAAGGAGCCGTGCGGCTTCGTGCTGGCGGCGCTCGGCAAGCCGACCGCCAACGTGCCCTTCATCGTGCCGGCGCGGATCGCCGCGACGCCCGCCGACCAGGCCATATCAGATCATGTCGGCTCCGGACCATTCCGCTTCGTGACGGCGGAATTCCAGCCCGGCGTCAAGGCCGCCTACGAGAAGAACCCGGACTACGTTTCGCGCGACGAACCGTCCGACGGCACCGGCGGCGGCAAGGTGGTCAAGATCGGCCGCTACGAATGGATCAGCGTGCCGGACTTCCAGATCGCGACCAACGCGCTTGTCAACGACGAGATCGACTATTTCGAGGTGCCGCCGCACGACCATCATCCGATTCTCGCGCGCGCCTCCAATGTCGAGCTGACCGATTACAACACGCTGGGCTTCTCCGGCATGTGCCGGATGAACTGGCTGGTGCCGCCGTTCGACCGGCCGGAGATCCGCCAGGCCGTGCTGCACGCGGTGAACCAGAAGGACTGGCTCGACACCCAGATCGGCAATCCCGATTACTACAAGATCACGCCGGCGATCTTCGTCGCCGGCACGCCGTTCGAAAGCGCGGTCGGCTGGTCGACCAAGGCGGACACCGCAAAAGCCAGGGAGCTGCTCAAGCAGGGCGGCTACAAGGGCGAGCCGATCACGATCCTGCACGCGACTGACGCCCCGATCATCACCGCGCTCGGCACGGTCACCGCTGAGGCGCTGCGTTCGATCGGCATGAACGTCAACCTGCTCGCGATGGATTGGGGTTCGGTCGTGGCGCGGCGTGCCAAGCAGTCGATGCCGGCCGAGGGCGGCTGGTCGCTCTACCATTCGACCTGGGCCAGCGCCGACCTCGTCAATCCGATCGGCAATGCCTGCGTCAACGGCAAGGGCAAGAATGGCGGCTTCTTCGGCTGGGTCGAGGATGCCGAGCTCGAGCGGCTGCGCGACAGCTTTGCCCGCACCGCGGCGTCGCCGGACCAAAAGGCGCTGGCCGACAAGATCCAGGCACGCGCCTACGAGGTGGTCACCCACGTCCCGACCGGGCAGTACAATCAACCGGCCGCGACGCGCAAGGCTCTGAAGGACATCGTCCGCGCGCCGGTGCCGCTGTTCTGGAATGTCGACAAGACCGGTTGAGGACCCCTATTCGATCGGCGGCCGCCGCGTATGCCAGTCCGTCACCGACTGGAACGCGGCGCCGGCGCGGACCAGCACGTCTTCGGAGAGATGCGGGCCGACCAGCTGCATGCTGAGCGGCATCAGATCCGAGGCCATGCCCATCGGCAGCGTGATGGTCGGGCTGCCCGAGAAATCGAACACCGCCGTGAAGCGCAGGATGCTCAGGAGCACGCTGGGGTCGGCGCCGTATTCGCTCATCTTGGTGAGCGTCGGGATCGGCACCGGCATCGTCGGGATCAGCAGCAGGTCGATATCTTCGAACATGGCGGCGAGGCTGCCACTAAACTTCAGCCGCTCGTGATGGATCGCGGCTATATCGACGCCACTCGTCGCCCGGCCCTGCTCGATCAGCTGTGCAAGGTCCGGTCCGTATTCCGACTTGCGCGATGGGTATGTGTCGAGATGCGCCTCAGCCGTCTCCACCGAGCACATCGCAATCCACAGGCTGACGAGCTTCTGATAGGGCGGGAAATGCACCTCGTGGATGTCGGCACCGAGCGCGGCGAGCGTGCGTTCGGCTTGCAGCAGGGCGGTCACGACCTGCCGATCGATACCCTCCTGGGTGTACCTGCGGTCGACGCCGATCCTGAGGCCCCTGATGCCGTCGCCGATGCCGGCCAGATAGTTCGGCACCGGAGCCCGCAGGGCGGTCGGATCGTTGATATCAGCACCCGCGATGACGCCGAGCATCGCCGCGGCATCCGCAGCGCTGCGGCACATCGGCCCGACGTGATCGAGCGAGTCCGCCAGCGGGAAGACGCCGTAGCGGCTGACCCGGCCCCAGGTCGGCTTGATCCCGGTCAACCCGCAGGTCGCCGACGGAAAGCGGATCGAGCCGCCGGTGTCGCTGCCGATCGAGCCGTAGCAGAGCCCCGCCGAGGTCGCGACGCCCGATCCGGTCGACGAGGAGCCAACCCAGTAGTTCACATTCCACGGGTTGAGCGGGGCCTGAACGGCCGGATGGTGACTGGTGTAGGCCCCCTCCGTCATCTTCAGCTTGCCGAGCGTCACCGCGCCGGCGACTTCGAGCCGATCCACGATCGTGGCATTGAAGGACGGCACGAACTTGGCGTGGATCGTGGTGCCACCGGCAGTCGGCGCAAACGAGGTGTAGCAGAGGTCCTTCAGCCCGATCGGAACGCCATGCAGCGGGCCGCGCCAGATGCCCTTGGCGATCTCCGCATCGTACTGCTTGGCCTGGGCCATCGCCCGCTCCGCAAGGACCAGCGCATAGCCGTGAAACTGTCCGTCCAGCTTCGCAATCCGGCTCAGCATCGCCTCGGTGATCTCCGAGGGCTTCGCCTCCTTGCGGCGAACGAGCTCGGAGATCTCGGTGATGGATTTGTAGTGCAATGAATCCGCTGACATCTGACGCCCTGCTGTTATCGGAAAATGCCTGCCCGGACCGCCGCCGCGGGCGGCGATCTCGCGACTCCGCTGACGGCGCGACCCGCCTAGAACTGGACGCCGCGCGTCAACGCGCCGTCCACCACGAGGTTGGTCCCCGTGATGAAGCTCGCCGCCCTGCTCGCCAGGAACACGGCGGCGTTCGCCATCTCCTGCGGAGTGCCCATGCGGCCGGTCGGGTTGAGCGCCAGTGCGGTCTTGTACAGTTCGGGATTGCCGTCCTTGATCATGTTCCAGACGCCGCCCTCGAAGTACGTGTTGCCCGGCGACACCGAATTGGCCCGGATGCCCTTGGCGGCGAGCTGGTAGGCGAGGCCCTGCGTGTAGTGGATAATCGCCGCCTTGAACGTCCCGTAGGGACCGCTGGCAAAATCGACCTCGCGTCCCGACACGCTCGAGATCGTGACGATCGCGGCGGCGCCGCTCTTCTCCAGATACGGCATCGCCGCGTTGACGAGCCGCACCGTCCCCATCATGTCGGTGGAGAATTCCTTCTCCCAGCTCTCCTCGTCCTGCCCGATCGACAGCGCGCTGACATTGGCGACCACGACATCGATGCCGCCGAGCTTGGACGCCATGTCGGCGACCCAGGCCTTCAGGACCGGCCCGTTCGAGACGTCGACGGCACTTCCGAACGCCGCAACGCCCTTGGCCTTGAGCGCGGTGACCGCAGCGTCGACGTCGCCCTGGTTGCGCGCACAGATGCCGACATTGGCGCCCTCCGCCGCGAACGTGTCGGCGATCGCCCTGCCGATGCCCTTGGTGCTGCCGGTAACGAGAACCTTCGCTCCCTTGAGTCCGAGATCCATGTCCATTCCCTCCGTTATTATCAATTATGCAACGCAATGATCCTTAGCGCATGGCGCGGTCGATCACAGCAACAGCTGTGCGCGAACGTTGTCCGCGTTGACCTCCTCGCCGGCCAGCGATCGCGTGATCTTGCCCTTCTCCATGATGTAGCAGCGCTGCGCGATCTCCAGGATGGTGTCGAGGTTCTGTTCGACGAACACGATCGTGGTCCCGAGCTCCGCCCGGAACGATTTCAGCGCCTCGCAAATGTGCTGCACGATCGACGGCTGGATGCCCTCGGACGGCTCGTCGAGGATCATCAGCGCCGGATTGCCGATCAACGCGCGGCCGATCGCAAGCTGCTGCTGTTCGCCGCCCGACATGGTGCCCGCGATCTGGCGCCGGCGCTCCTTCAGGCGCGGAAAATACTCGTAGACGAGCTCCGGCAGCTTCTTGCCTTCGGGCCCGCCGATCAACTCGCCGACCTGCAAATTCTCCTCGACGCTCATTTGCGGAAAGACGTCGCGGCCCTGCGGGATGTAGCCGAAGCCGGCGCGCGCCCGCGCATCGGCCTCGAGCTGAGTGACATCCTGATCCATGAAGCTGATGGTGCCGCGCCAGGTCTGCAGTAGACCGATCAGGCACCGCATCAGGGTCGACTTGCCGACGCCGTTGCGGCCGATCACGCCGACGATCTCGCCGCGCGAGACCGACATGCTGACGCCCTGCAGGATCGGCGTCGCGCCGTAGCCCGCCCAAAGCCCCGACACCTCCAGGATGCGATCAGTGGGCATGGGTCTTACCCAGATAGATTTCCGCGACCTTCTCGTCTTCCAAAATCGCCTCCAAGCTGCCGCGCGCGAAGATCTTACCAAGATGCAGAACGGTGACGCGCTGGGCGACCTGACGCACGAACGCCATGTCGTGCTCGACGACCAGGACGGTCATGCCCTCAGCATTGAACGACTTGATCAGCTCGCCGGTCTTGAAAGTTTCTTCGGGCGACATGCCGGCGGTCGGCTCGTCCAGCAGCAGCAGCTGCGGCTGCAGCGCCAGCGCCATGCCGATCTCCAGCCATTGCTGCTGGCCGTGCGACAGCGCACCGGCGAGCTTGCCGCTATCGTCAGCGAGATTGAGCAACGCGAGCAGCCGCTCCTCTTCGGCGCGACATTCCGCGCCCGAAATGCGTTCCTGCAGCGCGATCCGGATGTTCTGCCGCACCGGCAGCTCCTTGAACACGCTCGGTGCCTGCATCTTGATACTCATGCCGCGCTGCACCCGCGCGTAAGGCCGCTCGGCGGTGATATCGATCGAGTCGAAAAAGATGCTGCCCGTGGTTGGCGGATAGAGCCCGACGATCAATTTGAACAGCGTGCTCTTCCCGGCCCCGTTGGGCCCGATCAGGCAGTGGACCTCGCCGGCATTGACCGTCAGGTCGACATCCGAGACGGCGGTCAATCCACCGAAACGTTTCGATACGCCTTTTACGTCGACCAACGCCATGATTCAGGTCTCATCCGGTTGCAGGCGGGCGGTATCGGCCAGCGCGGGGGCTTCGTCGCGGCGCCGACGCCTGGTCCACCAATCGACGACCAGCTTACCGATGCCGAGCACGAAGCCTTGCGGCGCCAGCATCACGGTGGCGAGCAGCAGTACGCCCATCAGCACCAGCGCCGCTTGCTGACTGTAAACCGTGATGGTCTGGAAGCCGAACAGCAGCAGGAACGATCCGACCAGGGTCGCAGTCAGATCGTTGCGTCCGGAGAACGCCACCCACACGATCGGCATCGCCGCCGCCGGCAGGCCGATGCTGGATGGCGTGATGAACTGCCCCCAGGACGTGTACAGCGCACCGCTGAGGCCTGCGAGCCCGCTGCCGATCACGAAGGTCAGAAGCTGATACTTGCGGACGTCGTAGCCGAGCATCTCGGCGCGCTGCGGATTTTCCCGCGTCGCCACGATCACATTGCCAACGCTCGAGTTCACCAGCATGCGGAGCGCGATGTAGACGATCACGATCAGCGCGATCATAACGTAGTAGAGCGCCGAGCCCTCGATGTCGAAGTTGCCGACCGTGAGCGGGTCCATTCCCTTCATGCCGTTGAAGCCGTTCAGCCGGGCCGGACCGATATGCCATTCCGGCCCCGCGGTCTGCCCGAGGAAGAAGGCAAGCACCAGCGTTGCCGACAGCGTCACGATGCCGAAGAAAATCCCGCTGATGCCGCCCCAGATCATGAAGTAGCCGAGGATCCCGGCCGCGATCATCGCGATGACCACGGAGAGAACCAGCGCGGCGATCGTGGTCGTTCCCCCGCCCATATTGATGGCGAGCACGCCATAGCCGTAGCCGGCGATGCCGAAGAAGAAGGTCTGGCCGAACGACAGCATGCCGCCGTAGCCCCACATCAGGCAGAGGCCGAGCGCCATGAAGATCCAGATCAGGAAGTAGGCGAAATTGCCGACATCATAGGAATCAGCGAACAGCGGATAGATCAGTGCCCCCGCCAGCACGGCGAGGAAGCAGGACCAGAAGATCTTCCCGCGTCCGAGCGTCTGCGGGCCCTCGAGCAGCTTCAACATCAGAAATTCCCGTCTAGCGCCCACGACGAACCAGCACGCTGGATAGCCCCTCGGGCAGCACACGTATGATCAGGATGACTGCAAACAGCATGCCGATCTGGCCGATGATCTGCCCATAGCTCGCATTCAGCGCCATCCGGATCATCGCCAGGAACACGGCGGCCGGCGCAGTTCCCAGCAGGACATTGGCGCCGCCGATCACCACGGTGACAAAGCTCTCGACCACGAAGGTCGCTCCCATGGTCGGGATCAGCGTCATGGTCGGCGCGTAGAGCGCGCCGCAGAGCCCCGCGAGCGCGGTGCCTATGCCGAAGCTGATGGAATAGATCCGCCCGGTGCGCGCGCCGAGCGCCTTGGCCATCGCCGCATTCTGCATCGTGGCGCGTGCGATCACGCCAAAGCGCGTCTTCATGAAGATGATGTAGAGCCCGGCCAGCACGGCCACAGCACAGCCGAACAGCACAAGGCGGTAGGTCGAGAACGTGTAGCCCCCGATCGCAAAGCTTCCTTCCGGCGTGCCGATACCGCGCACCGCGGAGCCGACGATCAGCAGCATCGACTGCGTCACGATCAGGCTGAGGCCCCAGGTGGCGAGCAGCGAGTCGAGCGGACGCTTGTAGAAACGCCGAACGACGAGGTACTCGACGATCATGCCGATGATCCCCGCGGTCAGCGCGGCAAGGATCTGGGCAATCGGAAGCGGGACGCCGAGGTTGACGAGCCCCACGGTGACGTAGGCGCCGCACATGATGAACTCGCCATGCGCCATGTTGATGACGCCCATCATGCCGAACACGATGGCCAGGCCCGCCGCCGACAGGATCAGGAACGCGAAGACATCGGCGAACTGATAGAATACCGAGAAGAGTTCAGCCGACATTCCGGTCTCCCTGATCGCGGCGCCGCATCATTGCGGCGCCGGCTCGGTTCGAAGTCGTGACGCACCACACGAGCAAGATTCGTGCCTGCGCGCATCACGATTTGCTGGGGAGATGACTCGGCGTGTACTGATCCTTATCGTTCTTCTTGGTGAGGTCGCAGCCGATCTCGCCAAGCCAGTACGGCTGGATCGTCCCGTAGTCCTTCTCCACCGTCACCTCGTGCTTGGGCCCGACCGAGATCAGGCGCATGCGGTGCGACGTATGCTGGCTCTTCGGGTCGATGCAGACCTTGCCCTCGGGAGCGTCGATGCAGGCATCGCCGGTTGCGATCACCTTGCGCATGTCCTCGAGCTTGGTCGACTTCGCCTTCTCGACCAGCGCCTTGTACATGTAGAGCGCGTTGTAGGCGTTGTAGCCCATGTCGTTGATGTAAAGCTCATCGGGGAATTTTGCGTGCCAGCGCTTCTTGAAATCGTTGGCTTCGGGGGTATCGATCTCCTCGAACCAGTTCGCGGTCGCATGCATGTTGTTGAGCGCCGGCGGCTTGAACCGCTTGTGCTCGAAGCCGAGCATGATCTTGATCGAAGAGCCCATCGGCAGGTTGAGGTTGGCCGCGGCCGCCTGCTCGAAGAACGAGTCCTGCGCCGCGCCGACATTGATCGTCAACAGCCAATCCGGCTTCGCCTTCTGGATGTTCTGGATCGTCTGCGCGAACTGCGACACGCCGAGCGGGATGAATTCCTCTCCCACGACCTCGCCGCCGAGGTCCTTCATGATCTTGCGGTTCCACTCCGCGGAGATCTGGCCGAAATTGTAGTCGGCTGCGATGACATAGACCTTCTTGCCGAACTTCTGGACCATCCAGGGGATCAGGGTCGAGAACTGCTGCTCCGGCACCGCGCCCATGCTGATCATGCTGGCGTCGCAGACACCGCCTTCATACTGGTTCGTATAGAAGTACGGCGTGGTGGTGCGATCGACGATCGGGCGCAACGCCTCGCGCGAGGCCGAGGTGATGCCGCCGATCAGCACGTCGACCTTGTCGCGATTGAGCAGCCGGCGGCCGAACTCCTGATAGCGGGCATTGTCACCTTGGGGATCAAGGTGAATCAACTCGATCTGCCGGCCGAGAATGCCGCCGCTCTTGTTGATCTCCTCGACCGCCAGCTGCGAGCCGTGCAGCTTCGGCATGCCCATGAAGGCGAGATCGCCGGAGACGTCCTCCAGCAAGCCGACCTTCAGCGGCGGTTCAGCCGCCTGGGCGGCACCTATTGCCGCGGTCCCGAGCATTGCACCAAGCAAAGCCATTCCGACTATACGCCCCGAATACATCGCGATGTCCTCTGTCGTTGAAGGATGTTTGAAGTCACGCCTTGAGGTAATTCTTCAGGATCGACGCCCCCATCGTGTATTTGGGATCGACCATGTTGCCGAGCCGCATGCGGCCGGCCTGGCTGAGCAGCATGTAGGCGTCGATCTCATCGAAGCCGTAATCGGCGCTCATCCAGCGCACCAGCTCGCGATAGGCGATGCGCGCGGCGTCCTCGAGCGGGCGTGCGCTGCCGATCGTCATGATGAAGTCGCGCGTCTCCAGCCGCGGCCAGGCGAAGCTCCAGTTCTTGATCAGATCGATCTGCAAAGTGACAGTCGCGCGCTGCTCGAGCGCGACGCCCGAGAGCTCGCCGTCGCCCTGCGTGGCGTGGCAGTCGCCGACATAGAGCAGCCCGCCTTCGGCATGCACCGGCAGATAGATAATCGCGCCGGGTGCGACGTCGGGCAGGTCCATATTGCCGCCGTGATAATCGGGCTGCAGCGAGGAGATCGCCTCGATCTCTGGCGAGACGCCGATCGTGCCGATAAACGGCTCATAGGGCAGCGTGATCTTGTCGTTCCAGCGCACGCCGTTGCGGTCGACATGCAGCTTCTTGACGCGTTCCGGCAGCGGTGGATTGAGCAGCGCCGTGGATGCGGTCCCGACCAGACCGCCGAACTCCGGAATGATGCAGGTCGTTCCGGCCGGCTGCGCGCCGCGGGTCTCGACGTCGCGGATATAGACGGCGAGGCAATCGCCCTTCCTGGCGCCCCTGACCGCGATCGGCCCGCATTGCGGGTTCAAATAGGGGAAGTTCAGCTTCGCCGTAGGGCTATCGCTTTCGCTGGTGAGCACGCCGCCGAAGGCGTCTTCGGTTTCGACAACGACGACCCCGCCCGGGTCGATCGACAGGGTCGGCTTGGCATAGGGCCCATAGACGTAATGGAAGCCGCCCTGCTGCTCGATCGTCAGGCTATGGGTCGTGCCGGTCGCGCCCTTGGCAAGGGCACGCTTGGCCATGATGGAACTCTTCAACCAGTCTTCGGTCATGCGAACGGCTCCTCGATTCAGATCGCGGGATGGCGCTTGTGCCAGTCGGTGACGCGCTGGAAGGCATCGCCCGCGCGAACGAGGCTTGCTTCGTCGAAGTGTCGGCCGACGAACTGGAAGGCGACCGGCCCGCCGTTCGGCGCGAAGCCGCCGGGAAGCGTCACGGTCGGGCTTCCGGTCATGTCGAACGGACAGGTGAAGCGCAGCAGCCCGGTAATCAGCGACGGGTCCTCACCCAGCGCTGCCATCTTGGCCAATGTCGGCGCAGCGAATGCCTGGGCCGGAACGGCAATCAGATCGACCGTCTCGAACAACAGCCGCACCGCGCCGCGGAACGCTTCGCGCCGCAGCACGATCTTCTGATAGTTCATGCCGGATTGCGCCCGGCCGAGATCGAGCAGGCCGGCGAGCGCGGGACCATATTCGTCCTTGCGTGCGGGATAGATCTCTTCGTGCGCGACCGCCACTTCGATGCCGCACAAGGGGAACCAGTCCTCAATCACGGCCTTGGGATCGGGGAACGTGATGTCCTTGATCTTCGCGCCCAGATCGGCGGCAACGCGCAGCCCTTCGCTGAGCACCTTGCCGGCGGCATCGTCGGTGCCCTCGCTGGTCCAGCGCCGATCGACCCCGATCGTCACGCCGCGCAAGTCTCCGGACAGGCCGGCGAGATAGTTCGGCACAGGCAGCGGCACGGAGGTGGTGTCGTTGGGATCCTGGCCCGCAATCACGGCGAGGATCGCGCCGCAATCGGCCGCGCTGCGCGCCATCGGCCCGATGTGATCGAGCGTCGCCGCGAGTTCGAAAGCGCCATAACGGCTCACGCGTCCCCAGGTCGGCTTCAGCCCGGTGATGCCGTTGGCGGCCGATGGAAAGCGGATCGAGCCGCCCGTATCGGTGCCAAGCGAACCGAAGCAAAGCCCCGCGGCGGTGGCGACGCCGGAACCGCTCGACGATGCGCCCGACCACAAATCCGCATTCCACGGATTCTTCGGCGGATCGATCTTCGGGTGGTGGTCGGCATAGGCGCCCTCGGTCTGCTGCAGCTTGCCGAGGATAACAGCGCCGGCATCCTTCAGCCGCGCGACGACTGTGGCATCCTCGCTCGGCCGGAAATCCCGGTGGATGGTCATGCCGTGCGCGGCCGGAGCGCCTTTCGCCCAGCACAAATCCTTGACGGCGATCGGCACGCCGTGGAGCGGTCCCTTGATCTTGCCGGACGCGATGTCCTTCTCGGCTGCCGCCGCTTCGGCCAGCGCCGCCTCGCCCATCACATAAGCGTAGCTCTTGAGCTTGCCGTCGAGCTGCTCGATCCGCCCGAGTATCGCCTTGGTCACCTCGACCGGCGAGAGCTTTTTGGCCTGGATTTGCTGCCCGATCTCAATGAGCCCGAGATAGTGAAGATCCGTCGTCGGCATCGTTTCTCATCCCCGCACTTGACATGACGCAAGCGCAGGCACTGCCCATCACCGCGCATGCGCCTCCGGCTTGGCGGCACGGACGTGTCGCCAATTTGTTTAGCGGCAAAAGCAAAAAGCCACCCGCCCCTCCGAAACGAAGGTGACGAATGGCCCAAATGCCGCGGCTATGAACTATCGCATGGGTCCGGGGTCGAACGGAGCACTCTGCGCGGCGATCGGGACGTCATCGGCCAAATCGACGCACGCAAGGTTCGACAGGAAGCCCTGTAGGAGAAAATTCTAAGGAGGTGTGCAGCGCGTTGTCAACGAGGCTGGCTGCACAAATTTCGCGAGGTGCATGCGCAGCAAATCGGCATGACCCCTTGCACCGACCTCTGCCAAGATGATTTCCTTGATGCGTCGCGCCGCCGAAAGTACTCAATGACCAAGCCCTCCATTCCAGTTGGCATCATCTGCTCGCAGCACGGGCCCTATCAGGCCATGGGACGCGAGATCCTGAAGAGCGCCATGATGGCGGTCGACGAAATCAACAATCAGGACGAGTTCGACTTCGCGATATCTGCGCATGTCCGCGATCCCCGCGGAATCATTTCGGAGTACCACACGGTCTGCGACGACCTCATTCGCAACGTCGGCGTCGAGCACATCATCGGCTGCTACACCTCGGCCTCGCGCAAGCAGGTGCTGCCGATCGTCGAGCGTACCGACCGCCTGCTCTGGTATCCGGCGCGCTACGAGGGGTTCGAATGCTCCGACAACGTCATCTATGTCGGCGCCTCACCCAATCACAACGTGCTGCCGCTGGTGCGTTACGTGCTCGATAATCTGTCGCGCGAAATCTTCTGTGTCGGCTCCAACTATGTCTGGACCTGGGAAACCAATCGTGTCACCCGCGAGCTGGTGACGGCGGCCAAAGGACGCATTCTCGCCGAACGCCTGCTCGAACTCGGTGAAAGCGCGGTCACGCACATCGTGGACGAGATCGTGCGGCGCCGGCCGCCGGTCGTCTTCAACACGCTGGTCGGCAGTTCGAGCTACGACTTCATCCGCGCCTTTCATGCGGCGACCGCCGCGGCCGGCCTCGACATCCCGATGCTGAGCTGCAGCCTGTGCGAGCCCGAGCTCAAGATCGCGGGTCCCGCGTCGGCCGGATGCATCACCTCGTCGGCCTATTTCGAAAGCATTCGCCTGCCCGAGAACCGGGCCTTCGTGGCGCGCTGGAAGGCGCGCCACGGCGAACACAGCAGCCCGTCGGTCGACGGGCAATCCGCCTATGTCGCGGTCTATCTGCTGGCCCGCGCGCTGCAGCGCGCCGGCACATCCGATATCGGCGAGGTGCGGCGCGCCGCGGCCGGCCATCGCTACAATTCGCCGCAAGGTCCGGTCTGGATCGACGGCAGCAACAACCACTGCGTCCTGACGCCGCGGCTGGCCGTCTCGAACGCCGAAGGACAATTTGACATCTTCTGGGAAGCTGAAGCGCCGGTCAGACCGGATCCTTATCTGACGCAGCTCGACATCGCCGCCAGCCCGGCAAGGGATGGAACGTTGCCGAATGCGCCGCATTTGCGGGTTGTGAAATGAGCAAACCGTCTTCATTTTCACTGCGCGGGCGCAAGGCGCTCGTCGCCATCAGGGATGAACGCGATGCCTCGATCGTCAGGCGGCAGTTCGAGCGCCTCGGGATCGAGATCGTCACATGGGAGCCCGGCACCAATATCGACTGCCGTCCCGACGTGACGCTGATCGATGACGAGTTCCTGCCGCTCACCTCACCGGCACAGCGGGCGTCGCTTGGACGAAGCCCGGTCATCGCCCTGCTCGGCACCGAGACGCCGAGCCGTCTGAAGCTGGTGCTCGACCTCGATCCGGCGTCATTTCTGGTGAAGCCGCTGCGCTCGGCCGGAATCTATGCCGCGCTCGTCCTGGCTTTCGAGCGCAGCGAGCGCACCAGCGAGCTGAAGCAGCAGGTGCTCAAGCTGGAGCAGCGGCTGCGATCCCGCCGCGTCGTGCTCGCCGCGGTCCTTCAGGTCATGCACACCCATGCGCTGGCCGAGCCGGCTGCCTTTGCGCTGATCCGCCGCGCCGCCATGGAGCAGCGCAAGACGATCGAGGAACTCTCGGCGGAGATCACCGCAAAGGGCTCCTTGCCCCGGGCAACGGGCTAGCTCCTGCGCCTATTTCTTCAGTTCCGCGTAGAGCTGCATCACCCGTTGCGGCAACACCTCGATGCGCGGCACGCGGAGCGCATAGCGCTCGCCGAAAATCCGATCGAGCTGGGGAAATCTGTGCTCGCCGATGCCAAAAGCAAAGATATCGGTGCCGCGCCGCCGCAGCTGCTGGGCGGCACGGCGCGCGTCCTCGACGAGATATTGCGCATCCGGCACGTCGATGTCGGACGGCTCGCCGTCGGTCAGAACCAGCAGCACCTTCCGGAACGCGCGTCGTTCGGCGAGGTAGCCCCCGGCATGGCGCAATGCCGCGCCCAGCCGGGTGGAATGGCTGCTGCCTAGGCCCGCAAGACGCGCACGAACCACGGCGTCCATCGGCTCCGCAAAGCCCTTGATGCGCAGATAGCGCACCCGCTCGCGGCCGTCGGAGCTGAAACCATGCACCGCAATCGCATCATTGGCGGCCTCGACCGCCGCCGCCATGATCGCGGCCGCCTTGCGTTCGACGTCGAGGACCGTCCGGCCGCGGCGGTCACGGTCGGCGGTCGATTGCGACAGGTCCAAGAGCAGCAGGATGGCGAGATCGCGCGGTCCGGGCGCATCGCGCTGGTAGACCCTGGGCTCGCTGATATTGCCGGTGCGCCGCTCGATCGTCAGGGCGATCGCCGCGTCAATGTCGAGCGCGTCGCCGTCGCGCTGGCCCTTGTGTCTGATACGGCGGCCGATCGACGCGTCGCGGGTCAACTCCGTGATCCAGCGCATCGCCTCGGCGTCCGTCGAGGAATCGAAGGGCTGCGCGGAAACGGCGGCATCGGCCTCCAGGATCGTGGTCCAGTCCGGCCGCTCGGTACGCGCCGCATAGTCCCATTCCGGGTAGGTCGCGACTGGAAACCCGTCCAGCAGCGTGACCGCGCTGGCCTTCGCGCGCAACGTCTCGTCCGGCTTGGCGGTGTCGTCGGCCGATTGGCCACCCGCATCGTCGCGCCGCTCGATCCGGAAGGAATCGACGGCAAGTTCGATCGTCTCGACCGGACTGTCCGGCTGGTCGCCGAAATCCCACAGCGCCAGATTGTCGTCGCGATAGGCAGGTTCGACGACGTAGCTCTCGGCGTTGAACTGCAGCCGCATCTGCCCGATGTCGTTACCGAGCAAGCCACCGATCTCGCGGCTGATGGCGGGATCGTTCCAGCGGCCGGCGGCAGCGGCAAACAGCTGTTGTCCCTTGGTCACCCACGCATCCGGATCCTGATAATCGGGATCGATCAGCGCCCGCGCCAGCCGCACCATCAGTCCGGCTGCGGTTGCCTGGCCAGCCGGCGTCGCGCTGTGAAATGGCAACCACAGCCGGCGCAGCCCGGGCATCTCGCGGAGCGCCAGCGTCTCGACCCGGGCATCCTCGATCAGCGAGACCAGCGCGATCTGCAGCGCCTTCAGTCGCCCCACCGGAAAGCGGACGGTGGAATGTACCAGATGCGCGCCGGCATGCGCGACCGCCGCAAGATAGACGGCGTCCGCTGCCTCGCCTTCGAAGCCGGGAAAGGTCTGCGGAAGGCCGACGAGCCCGGCGGCGAGCGAGGTCCGCCGCGGCACCGGCGTCGGTGCAACGGCAAGTTTGCGGAAACGCGGCTTTCTGTTCCACAACGCAATCGTGGTCGCAGCGAGCCGCTTCTCCAGCCGCGCGAAATCATCCCCACTCCGGCCGGCTGCGAACAGCTGCGCCGAAAGCTGATCGTCGAGCGCGAAATAGGCGCGGCGGCGCGATGCGCGACCGCCGCTCGCACGCAAGCCGGCGGAAACCCACGCCGCAAACTCCTCGCCGCCGGCATGCGCCAGAAACTGCCCCAGCCGGCCGATCGCGAGGCTCGCCGATTCCGGCCCGGTGGCGGCGAGTTGGGCGAGCGCGACGAGAACCGCGGTGAGTTCGCCTGCACCCGCAAGCCGCGGCAGGACCTTGGACAATTCGCTCAGCAACGCATGGGCGACGCGGCTTCCGGCACTGCAGCCGATGTCCCGGACCGCACGGCCGATCGCGATCAGATCATCGGCCGATCGCTGCGCCGGCCATTGCTCCGATAGACGCAGAAAGCCCTGCACCACGGCTTGACCGAGATTGGCCTCGAACAGCGCGTGCACGGCCTCGTCCCAGACCGCGAGGTGATCGAACCAACCAGTTCGCTGCAGAGCGGCGCGCGCCGCCTGCACGGCCGCAGCTACATCGTCATGGCCGCGCAAGAGGGCCGCAAGCCGACGTCCGGACCGGAAGCTATCGAGCGAACTGATTTGCGCGACCGCCACCTGCAAACGTCCACTTACCCGCAGGCCGAGATCACGTCGCGCAATGTGTTCCTGGTGTCCACGTCATCGGTCAGGGGCACGACGATCGTGGTCTCGCAGGCCTTTTCGAGGCTGATGCCGCATCCGATCAGGCGGCCGGCATTGACCAGCATCCGGGTCGAGGCGCCTTCATCGAGCCCCTGGCCTTTCAGGTTGCGGCTGTGCTGGGCGATCTTCACCAGGAGATCGGCGAGGTTCGGCTCGATGCCGGCTTCGCGCGACACCACCTCGGTTTCGGCCGGCCGATCGGGATAGCCGAAATCCAGCGCCGCGAAGCGCTGCTTGGTGGATTCCTTGAGGTCCTTGATCGCGCTCTGGTAGCCCGGATTGTAGGATATCACGAGCTGGAAGTCGGAATGGGCGTGGATCAATTCACCACGCTTTTCCAGCGGCAGCACACGACGATCGTCGGTCAAGGGATGGATCACGACCGTCGTGTCCTGGCGCGCCTCGACGATCTCGTCGAGGTAACAGATCGCGCCAAGACGCACGGCGGTGGTGAGCGGCCCGTCACTCCACACCGTCCCCTCTGCGTCGAGCAGCCAGCGCCCCACCAGATCCGCCGCCGTCATGTCCTCGTGGCAGGCTACCGTGATCAGCGGGCGGCCGAGCCGCCACGCCATGTATTCGATGAAGCGGGTCTTGCCGCAGCCGGTGGGGCCTTTCAGCATCACCGGCATGCGGTTGGCATAGGCTGCACCGAACAGTTCGACCTCATCCTTGAGCGGCCGGTAATACGGCTCCTCCCGGATCCGGTACTGGTCGAGCAGCAAAGCGGGATTGGACAAGCTCACGCCTCCCATGATCGCGCAGGCAGCCGTTCGCAACCGGTCGATATCACGATGCGAGCAGCTCCTTGAGCTTGCCGTCGATGAAGGCGACATCGACCGGATTGGTCCCGGGCCCGCCGGCGAAGTGGCCCCAGATCGACGGTACCGGCACGAGCTTGGCGTTCGGCATGTTCTCGACCTCGAACGCGCTGTCTTCCGGCGGGAAATAGAGATCGGTCTGCCCCGGCATGACATAGGCCTTGGCCTTGATCGCTCTCAGCGCGGCCTTGAAGTCGCCATTGTAGATTTCGTTGTCGCTGATGTCGCCGTGCTGCCAGGTCCACAGCATGGTCAGCAGGTTGTTGGGATCCTTCGGCAGGAAGAAGCCTTCCCAGAACGCCACCAGGAAATCCTCCAGCGACGAATAGCCCAGCGTCTTGATGTCGAGCTGCTCGCGATAGAAGGCCTGCGAAAAGCCCCAGCCGGCATAGACACGCGCGGCGGCGCGCAGGCCGCGGGCCGGCTTGTCGGTGTACCAGCCCTCCTTCCACGCAGCATCCGCGGTGAGTGCCGCCTTGACGCCTTCGAGGAACACGAAGTTGTGGCGCGAGCATTTGGCCGAGCCGCAGAACGGCGCCAACAAATCCATCATATCCGGATAGAGCGCGCCCCAATGGAACGCCTGCAGCGCGCCCATCGACCAGCCGACCACCAGACGGATGTGCTTGATGCCGAATTTCTCGGTCACCAGCCGGTGCTGGGCGCGCACATTGTCATAGGCCGTCACCTGCGGGAAGCGCGGTCCGTTATACGGTTCCGGCGTGTTGCTCGGCGACGACGACAGCCCGTTGCCGAGCATGTTCGGGATGATGATGAAGTACTTTGCCGGATCGAGCGCCCTGCCCGGCCCGATCAGCCATTCATTGTCGTAGTGCTGGCCGGAGTACCAGGTCGGATAGACGATGACGTTGTCCTTGGCCGCGTTGAGCTGGCCATAGGTCTTGTAGGCGAGCTTGCAGTCGCGAATGGTCGCGCCGCGCTGCAAGGTCAAATTGCCGAGATCATGGATCTGATAGTCGACGCTCATTGATGCACCCTTCTTGCTTGATCGAGCTGATCGCTTACGCGGGACGCGCCACCTTTTCGGTCGGAGACTCCACCCGTGCGATCGCCCCGTACACGATGCCTGCGACCACCGCGGCGGAGATCGCAGTGGACAGTCCCGGCATCAGGTTTTCAACCGCAAAGGCAAACAGCGACCCGATGCCCCAGGCGATGAACGGCTTCGCACGCCAGTCCACGTCCGCCCGCGCCTCGGCCCGCAGCAGGTACTGGTCGACCAGGATGATCGCACCGATCGGCGGCACCAGGATGCCGAGCAGTGACAGCCACTGGATGAAGAACGCCCAGACATTGCCGGCAGCGACCAGGATGCCGAGCGCGCCGAGCACCACCGCCATCAGCCGCATATTGGTCCCGAGGATGCGCGACCAGCCAGTGGCCGCATTGTACAGGCAGTGCGAGCAGACCGAGCCGAGATTGGCATAGAGGAAGACGAACGCGAGGATGCTGAGCCAGGTCAGCTGCTTGCCGTTCATGTAGCCGAACATGTTGTCGACACCGAACGGATTTGCGTTCGGCACGGCGAGCGCCGCCGTCATCACGCCGCCGACCAGCATGGCCACCAGATTGGCGAATGGAAAGGCGCTGAACGTGGCGAACAGCGACGCCCGCGCGCTCGGCGCCCAGCGGTTGAAGTCCGCTGTCACTGTGCCCGCATCGATGAACAGCGCGAGCACCACGGTAAGCCCGACGCCCATCGACATGCTGGCGACGCCATTGTTGCCGGCATAGGCGAAGATCGCCGCCGACGTCGTGGTCGAGGCGGCATCAGCCGCGACCCAGAGGCCGAGCACGACAAACAGCGGCACCGACGCCAGCCCGATCCAGTGCAATCCCTTCACGCCGACGAAGGTAATTCCGATATAGAGCACGCCGGCGACGATGGTCATCGCCACATAATTGAGGCCGTAGGTCGAGGAGATCAGTGCGCCGGTGATGCCGGTCTGCACCGCATACCAGCCGAGCAACAGGGTCGACAGCAGGCCCGATGCCAGCACGTAGCCCTTCTTTCCGAACACGATGCTGGCGATCAGCGCGAAGTTCATGCCTTGCCTGGTGCCGATCAGGCCGAGTGCGCCGACATAGGCGAACATGATCAGATTGCCGACGATCATCGCCACCAGCGCATTCTTGAACCCCATGCCCAGCACCAGCAGCGATCCGGTCATCGCGCCGGTGATGATCATCGGAAAGCCCAGCCACACCATCGTGACCGAGAAGGCGCTGCGCCGGGCGCTCATCGGCACCGGCTCGTGCTCGAATTCATGGCCGAGAAGGTCGTCGATCTGCCCTTCGGTCTGATGAACCAGCCCGCTATTCGATTGACCGCTCATGATGTCCCCCTTGTTTCCTCCGCGAGGAAGTGTCCGCCGTTGCATCGAACCACGCCGGCGCGAAACGTCGCGCCGGCGCCGATCGTCGATGTCACTCAACGATGTGCGACTTTCTGGTTCGGAATGCCCTCGATCGGGCATTCGTCGGTTCCGACGGTCGGACGGGTCATGGCCTCGACCATTTCCCGGGTGCCCTCGGGGTCGGTGATCCAGTTCTTGTAGAAGGTGTAGGGGCAGACCGCGTGACCGCGATCGCCGTCGCCGGAGTTGATCAGGCCGGTATAGCCGCGGTGCATCAGCTTGAAGAGATGATTCTGCGACTGCATGTTGCGGCGGGCGTCGCGGATCAACGATACCGAGAGCTGCGCGTACTGGATGCCGTTCTCCTCGGTGCCGCACTCGCCGAGCGTCCTTCCGTCGAAGCCGATGAGCGCGGAATGGCCGAAGTAGGAATAGACGCCGTCGAAGCCGGAGGCGTTGGCGACCGCGACGTAGCAGTTGTTGGCCCAGGCCATCGACTTCGAGATCTGGATCTGCTGCTCCTTGGCCGGATACATGTAGCCCTGGCAGCGCACGATCAGTTCGGCGCCGCGCATCGCGCAGTCACGCCAGATCTCCGGATAGTTGCCGTCGTCGCAGATGATCAGGCTGATCTTCAGCCCCTTCGGCCCGTCCGAGACATAGGTGCAATCGCCGGGATACCAGCCCTCGATCGGCACCCACGGCATGATCTTGCGATACTTCTGGACGATCTCGCCCTTGTCGTTCATCAGGATCAGCGTGTTGTACGGCGCCTTGTTGGGATGCTCCTCGTGGCGCTCGCCGGTCAGCGAGAACACACCCCAGACCTTGGCCTTGCGGCAGGCGTCGGCGAAGATGCGGGTTTCCTCGCCCGGTACCGACGACGCGGTCTCGTACATCTCCTTGGAGTCGTACATGATGCCGTGGGTCGAGTATTCCGGGAAGATCACGAGATCCATGCCCGGCAGGCCAAGCTTCATGCCCTCGACCATCTTGGCGATGTTGCGCGCGTTATCCAGCACCTCGGCCTTGGTGTGCAGGCGCGGCATCTTGTAATTCACCACGGCAACGCCGACCGTGTCCTTGCTGCTCGATATGTCTCCATGCAACATGTCTCGACTCCCTTTCCTGAGCGATAATTCCCGCTACACGGCCATGTGCAGCTGGATGAGATCATCGGTGAGCTCACCGATCGCGCCCTTGGCGACGACGCGTCCCTTTTCGAGCAACGCGAAGCGATGAGACGCACGCCGCGCGAACGCGACATTCTGTTCGACCAGCACGACCGTGATGCCGCGCTCGCGATTGAGGTTGACGATCACGTCCTCGATCTGCTCGACGATGTTCGGCTGGATACCCTCGGTCGGCTCGTCCAGCAGGATGACCTTGGGCTTGGCCAGCAGCGCACGCGCGATCGCAAGCTGCTGCTGCTGGCCGCCGGAGAGATTGCCGCCATAGCGATTGAGAAAGTCCTTGAGGACCGGAAACAGCTCGAGCACCCACTCCTCGATGCCGTTGGCCGATTTCGCGGCGAAGGTCCCGAGCGTCAGGTTTTCCCGCACAGTGAACTTCGGCAAGATCCCGCGGCCCTGCGGCACGTAGGCGATACCGGCCTTGGCGCGCTGGTAGGTCCGCAGCGGCGAGATGTCGGCGCCGTCGAGCGACAGCCGTCCGGTACACCGGTCCATCAGGCCGAGGATGCTGCGCATCAGCGTGGTCTTGCCGACGCCGTTGCGGCCGAGCACCGAGAGGAATTCGCCATTGCCAACCGTCAGGTTGATGCCCTGCAGGGCGCGGCTGTTGCCGTAGAAGGCGTCGACGTCGGACAGCTCAAGCATGGCTGATGCCTCCCGATCCGAGATAGGCGCGGCGCACTTCCGGATGTGCCTCGACTTCCGCCGCGGTGCCCTCCGCCAGCATCTGGCCCATATGCATCACCGAGATGATGTCGCCGATCGCCTTGACGAAGCCCATGTCGTGCTCGACCACGATCAGCGTGTGCTTGCCCTTCAGCCGCGCGAACAGCTCGGCGGTCTTGCGGGTTTCCTGCGCCGTCATGCCCGCGGTGGGCTCGTCCATCAGGATCAGCTCGGCGTCCTGGGCGACCAGCATGCCGATCTCCAGCCACTGGGTCTGACCGTGCGACAGATAGGCGGCCGGCCGGTCGAGCTGCTCGGTGAGCCCGACCAGTTCGGCCAGACGCTCGACATGCTCGCGCCCTGAGTTGCCGATATTCCAGCGCAAATTGCCAAGCACGGAGGTGCGGCGGGCTCGCGCCACTTCAAGGTTCTCGGAGACCGAGAGCTCGCGGAATACGCTCGGCACCTGGAACTTGCGGCCAACGCCGGCGCGGGCGATTTCGTATTCCTCGAGATCCTGCAGCGCGGTGCCATCGAAGCTCACCGTGCCGGCGCTCGGCTTCACCTTGCCGCAGATGATGTCCAGCGCCGTGGTCTTGCCTGCGCCGTTCGGCCCGATCAGGCAGCGCAGCTCGCCCTTGCGCACGCTCATGTTGAGAGCATTGAGCGCCTTGAAACCGTTGAAGCTGACCGAGACGTCGCGGAGATCGAGATGGGAGCTCATGTGCTGCCCTCCGTCTGGCCGACGCCTTGCGCCACCCCCGCCCGTGGCCGCATGGCGGCGCTGCACGATCCAGCGCAGCACGACCTGCGCGAGGCCGGCGAGCCCCTTCGGCAGGAACAGCACCACGAGCACGAACAGCGCGCCCATCACCAGCGTCCAGGTTTCCAGGAACGCTGCGGACTCCGACAGTGCGCCCTGCATGCCCGCCACCAGCACCGCGCCAAGGAACGCACCGACCAGGCTCTGCCGGCCGCCGACCGCGCACCACACCACCACCGAAAGCGAGAGCTGCACGCCGAGGAAGGTCGGCGAGGCAAACTCCATCACCACCGTGTAGAGCATGCCGGCAAGGCCCGCGATCGCGGCCGACAGCGCGAACACGAAGATCTGGTAGAGCGCGACGTCGTAGCCGAAGTAGCGCACCCTGCTCTCATGGTCTCGGATCGCCTGCACGATCAGGCCGGCCTTGGTTCTTGTGAAAGCAAAGGCGACAAGCAGGCTGAGCAGGACACAGCTGGCGACGAGATAGTAGGTTGCGCGGCCATAGGCATCGAACGCGACGCCGAAGATCTCGAGCTGAGCGAGATCGGTGATGCCGTTGAAGCCGCCCGTGTAGCTCTGCTGGTCGATGATCACGAGATTGATCACCACCATGGTGGCGAGCGTGATGATCGAGACATAGACGCCGGTGACGCGGCCCCGGAACATGAACCAGCCGAGCGCCGCCGCGACCAGCGCCGGCACGATCAGGCCCGCGGCGATCGCGAAGGTCAGCGAGCGGAACGGCTCCCAGAACCACGGCAAATGCTGGACATTGTTCCAGACCATGAAGTCCGGCAGTCCGCTAGCTCCCGTATGCACCGGCACGGTCTTGAGCTTGAGCGCCATTGCCATGGCGTAGGAGCCGAGCCCGAAGCTCATCGCCTGGCCGAGATTCAGGATGCCGCCGAATCCCCAGGACAGCCCGAGCGATACAGTGAGGATCCCCAGCACCAGATAACGCGCGACCTTGTTGAGCAGGAAGTCGTTGTTGAGCAGCACCGGCAGCGCGAACACCGCGGCGCAGACGATCAGCAGAGGCGCAAGCTGCGCAATCAGGCGCTGCAATCCGCTGGAGTTAGGAACATGCGACGGCATAGATGAGCGATCTGTCTCAGGCCCGCACGCGTGCGGTGAAAAGCCCCTCGGGGCGGAAACGGATGAGCACGACGATGGCGAGCAGCACGATCGCCTTGGCCACCGTGTCGTTCTGCAGGAACGCAATGCCGCCGGAGAGCTCGCCGAGGATGAAGGCGCTCGCCACGGTCCCGGCGAGGCTCTGCACGCCGCCGAGCACGACCACCATGAAAGCATCCACCACATAGCCGGTGCCCATATCGGGCGAGACGCTCTTCAGCGGCGACACCAGCGCGCCGGCCAGTCCCGCCAGTCCCGCGCCATAGGCGAAAGTCAGCGCATAGACCCGTTTGGCGTTGATGCCGAACGAGGCGGCGACCGAACGGTCCTGGATGATCGCGCGCAGCTTCATTCCGACTGTGGTGCGGTTCATCAGCAACCAGGTCGCGACGAACAGTGCGATCGACACCACGAACAGGAACACCCGATAGGACGATACCGAAATGCCGAACAGGTCCATGCTGGCGGACAGCGCCGGCGGCAGCTGCACGTAGCGCAGTTCGCTGCCGACCATCAGCCGTACCGCCTGCTGCAGCATGATGCCGACGCCCCAGGTCGCAAGAATCGTGTCCAGCGGCCGGTTGTTGAGCAGGCTCAGGACATAACGCTCGATGACCCAGCCGAACGCGGCGACCACGAGGAAGATCGGCACCAGGCTCGCCAGCAGGCCGAGGCCGAGATAGGTGTGGAACACCCAGGCCGCGTAGGCGCCCAGCATCACGAACTCGCCATGGGCGAGATTGATGATGCCCATCGAGCCGTAAATGATCGACAGGCCCAGCGCGACCAGCAGCAGGATCGATCCAATACTGAGGCCGGTGACGATTTGTTCGATGAATTGGTCCACGTCGGGATCCGCTTTCGATGTTCGTTTTGTGCGCCCTGCCCCTCGCACCCGTTCGTACGAAAGGCCGCATTCGTTTCGGGACGCTGGCCGTCGGCGCCGCACGCCGACGGCCTTCGTCAGCCCCCGTCGTCAGCTCTTCTCGACCAGGCCCTTCTCGGTGCACGACTGCCCGGGATAGGCCGCGTAAGGCACCGGCTTCAGCCACTCCTTGGCCTCGACAAGAATCTCGAACTGTCCGTTCGACTTCGCCTGCGCGATCTTGGGCCACAGCCAGGTGTGCAGGTTCTCCGGCTCGATCCGGACCTTGCCCTGCGGTGCAATCACTTCCTGACCCTTGACCGCGTCGCGGATATTCGGCGGCGTGAGGTCGCTGGTCGCGAGCTTCTCGACCGCCTGCTTGAACAGGTAGGTCTGGAAGTAGCAGGCCTCCGACACGAAATGCGTCACCTTGTCGGCGCCCCAACGCTTCTTGTAGGCCTCAACGAACTTCTCGTTCTCCGGCGATTTGTGCACCATGAAGTAAGGCGCCGAGGTGAAATGACCGGCAGCCGCCTCGCCGCCCATCGCAGCGACTTCGTTCTCGGAGGTCGTCAGGCTCGCCATCGGCATCTTCTCGGGATCGAGGCCGGCCGCCTTGTACTGACGATGCAGCGCGACCACGGAATCGCCGACCACGGTGGAGAAGATCACGTTTGGTTGCGTCGAGCGGATCTTGTTGATGACGGAAGAGAATTCGGAATGGCCGAGCGGCACATATTCTTCCGCCACGACCTCGCCGCCGAGTTTCTCAAGCAGCTTCTTGCAGTAGTTGTTCTCTTCCTTCGGATAGATGTAGTTGGAGCCGATCAGGTAGAACTTCTTGCCGAACTTCTTGACCAGCCAGGGCACGAACTCGTCCTGCTGCTGGTTCGGCACCGCGCCGGTGTAGATGACGTTCTTCGAGCACTCGCGGCCTTCATAGAGCGTCGGATACCAATAGAGATTGTTCTGCCGCTCGAACACCGGGAGCACCGCCTTGCGGCTCGCCGAGGTGTAGGAGCCGAACACACTGACGCATTTGTCGCCGACGACGAGCTTACGAGCCTTCTCCGAGAAGGTCGCCGGATCGGACGCGGGGTCCTCGACGATCGGCACGATCTTGCTGCCCTTGATGCCGCCTGCGGCATTGATCTCCTCGATGGCGAGCAGCGTCGCCTTGTTGAGCGATTCCTCGATGATCGCGGTCGTTCCCGTCAGCGAGAACAGCACGCCGACCTTGATCTCGCCGCCGGCGGCGTAAGCGAGGTCGGCGTTCTTGATCCAGATGTGCGGCAGTCCGGCGCCGGCAAATGCGCCAAGCGCCGCGGTATTCCTCAGCAAAGTCCGCCGTGAAATGCTCATCCCTAGCTCCCTTCAGGACTGAAAAAACAAAAAGCCCTCCCGATGCGCGCTTACGCGAGCATTGGGAGGGCTTTGTTGCCGGTTGTGTCGAAGGCGGCGCTGTCGCCGCCGGCCCCGCTATTGGGGCTTACTGTTGATGATCGTAGCCAAGCAGTTCGAACGAGTCAACAATCGCCGCGGCGACTGCACTTGCCGACACGCGACGATCCATCGCTTGTCGTCTGATGAAGCCATAGGCTTCGGTTTCCGGCATCTGCCGCGTCGCCATCAAGATCGCCTTGGCGCGCTCCACCGTGCGCATCGAGCGCAGATTGTCGTCGAGCTTCTCGATCTTGCTGCGAAGCCGCCGTTCATAACCAAATTGACTGCGCGCCAGCACCAGGCTGGACAGCACTGCATTCTGCGTGAACGGCCGCGGCAGAACGGCGTTCGGCGTCGCATGACACAGCGCATCGGCGTGAACGGTTTCTGTCGCCGGCAGGATCACGACCAGCGCCGAGCGCGCATCGCCGGGAATCCACGGCAGGCGCCGCGCCAGGTCAGGAGAATATTCGCAGTACACTACGTCGGCATCGGCCGGCACGCTCTCCGGCATCGGCCAGACCTGCCGCACCCGCATCCGGAACCGCTGCAACTCGCGCAGCAACATGCCGACCTGATCGTCGACCGGCGCGACCACCACCGCCGACAGATCGGCAAGTTCCTGAACCATGGTCTTGCGTCCGCCGACGTCTCGGCTCAGCGACGGCTTACGCGACATTTCGTTCATTGGACGCTTCCTGTTTGCGTTGCACGACCATATCCGATCAGGAACGGATCCGCATGCACCGGCTCCTTCGACTGGCTGACGACATCGAACTGCCCCTGGCGGTTGGCGCGCCCGATGCGGGTCCAGAGGTCGGTATGACCCGACATCGGATTGACGGTGACCGCACCTTGCGGTGCATCAAAGCTGGTGCCGAACACCATCGAGCGGAGCACTTCGGTGTCGAGCGAATTGACCTGCTCAAGCGCTTTGGCAAACAGATGCAGCTGGAAGTACGACGCCTCGGCGCACATGTTGGTCGAGATATCGGCGCCGAACCGCTTCTTGAAGCGCTGCACAAACGCATTGTTGGCGCTGCCCTCGACGCCCTGGAAGTACGATGCCGCCGTGACGTGTCCCTCGCCGACGTCGAAGCCCATGGCGGCGATTTCGGCTTCCGTCGTGGTCAGGCTGGCGATCGGCACCTGCTTTGGATCGAGCCCGACATTCGCATAGGCCTGATAGAGGAACACCGTGCCCTCGCCGACGACGGTCGAGAAGATCACGTCGGGCCTGACACGCTTGATATCCTGGATGATCGGCACAAAATCCTGCCAGCGCGCATAGACATTGACATAGCGCTCGCCGACGACCGAGCCGCCATTGCTCTTGAGCAGCTCCCGCATCACCCGGTTGGACTCGCGCGGATAGATATAGTCCGACCCCACGAAATAGAACCGTGTTCCGAACGTATCCATCAAATAGCGGCACAGCGCGAGGCTGTTCTGGTTGGGCGAGGCGCCGGTGTAGATGACGTTGGGCGACGCCTCGAACCCTTCGTAAAGCGTCGGATACCAGAGCAGACCGTTCAGCCTTTCGACCACCGGCAGCACCGCCTTGCGGCTCGACGAGGTGTAGCAGCCGAAGATCGTGCTGACCTGATCCTCGATCATCAGCCGCTTGGCGTAATGGCCATAGGCAGCCGAGTCCGATCCGGGGTCATAGGCAACGGGAACCAGCTCGCGGCCGCAGACGCCGCCCGCTTCATTCACCTCTTCGATCGCGAGTTGCGTGCCCTGATACTGGGTCTCCTCGATGACCGACATGAAGCCGGTTCGCGAGAACAGCACTCCTATCCGCCACGGAGCGGATGTCGTCTGGGTAAGGTTCGACATGATCAGGCCCTCGACAGAATTGGAGGGACGAGAGGGATTATTGTTCTTGTTGCTCTCGAACAGCATTGCCGGCTGCGGAAGATTGCATGCCATCTGCCGCGAGACAAGGACCCCGGCCGCTCATCCTGTCAGCGAAGCTGACGCGAAAGCAGGCAGATTAATGTGTCACCCGCGACGGATCACAGGTGCAGCGCTCCACGGACCACCTATCTCCGGTAGCTGCACCACCGATTTCCCGTATCAAGGCATGTCCGGCCGGTCACCTCGCGCACATCAACCGGAAGGTTGAGAGCTGCGACGAGATTGCTCGTTAACCTGCGCCCCGATCGGGAGATGCCGCTGAACCCGCGAACAACTCCCGATCAGGAGTCCCCTCAGCGCAGGCTGGGCAGATCGAGCCCGTTGGCGCGGGCGCATTCGATCGCCGCGTCATAGCCGGCGTCGGCGTGGCGCATGACGCCGGTCGCCGGGTCGTTCCACAGCACACGCTCGAGCCGGCGCGCCGCCTCCGGCGTGCCGTCAGCGACGATCACCATGCCGGCGTGCTGCGAATAGCCGATGCCGACGCCGCCACCGTGATGCAGCGACACCCAGGTGGCGCCGCTCGCGCAGTTGAGCAAGGCATTGAGCAGCGGCCAGTCGGACACCGCGTCAGAGCCGTCGCGCATCGCCTCGGTCTCGCGGTTCGGGCTCGCCACCGAGCCGCTGTCGAGATGATCGCGGCCGATCACGATCGGTGCCTTGAGTTCGCCGCGCGCCACCATCTCGTTGAAGGCAAGGCCAAGCCGATGGCGGTCGCCGAGCCCGACCCAGCAAATCCGCGCCGGCAGCCCCTGAAACTTGATGCGCGCCTTGGCCATGTCGAGCCAATTGTGCAGGTGGCTGTCGTTGGGCATCAGCTCCTTGACCTTGGCATCGGTCTTGAAGATGTCCTCGGGATCCCCGGATAGCGCCGCCCAGCGGAACGGTCCGACGCCGCGGCAAAACAGCGGGCGGATATAGGCCGGAACGAAGCCCGGAAAATCGAACGCCTGCTTCAGGCCCATGTCCTTGGCCATCTGGCGGATGTTGTTGCCGTAATCGAGCGTCGGGATTCCCTGCGCGTGGAAATCCAGCATGGCCTGGACGTGATCGACCATCGAGGTCTTGGCTGCCGTCTCGACCGTCTTCGGGTCGGCCGCGCGTTTGGCTTCCCAATCGGCGAGCGTCCAGCCCTTGGGCAAATAGCCGTTGATCGGATCATGCGCGCTGGTCTGGTCGGTGACGATGTCCGGGCGCACGCCGCGGCGCACCAGCTCGGGAAAGATCTCGGCTGCATTGCCGAGCAGGCCGACCGACACCGGCTTCTGGCTCTTGACCGCTTCAGCAATGATCGCCAGCGCTTCATCGAGCGTCGTCGCCTGGCGGTCGAGATAACCCGTGCGTAGCCGCATCTCGATGCGGCTCGGCTGGCATTCGACCGCGAGCATCGAGGCACCGGCCATGGTCGCGGCCAGTGGCTGGGCGCCGCCCATGCCGCCGAGACCTGCCGTCAGGATCCATTTGCCGGCGAGACTGCCGCCATAATGCCGGCGGCCGACCTCGACAAACGTCTCATAAGTCCCCTGCACGATGCCCTGGCTGCCGATATAGATCCATGAGCCTGCCGTCATCTGGCCGAACATCATCAGGCCTTGGCGGTCGAGCTCGTTGAAATGATCGAGCGTCGCCCAATGCGGCACCAGGTTGGAATTCGCGATCAGGACGCGCGGCGCGTCGGCATGGGTCCGGAAAATGCCGACCGGCTTGCCGGACTGCACCAGCAGCGTCTGGTCGCCCTCGAGCTTGCGCAACGAGGCGGCAATGCGGTCAAAGCTCTCCCAGTCGCGCGCCGCACGGCCGATGCCGCCATAGACCACGAGCTCGCTCGGGCGCTCGGCGACATCAGGGTCCAGATTGTTCATCAGCATGCGCAGCGGTGCTTCCGTCAGCCAGCTCTTGGCGCTGATGTCGGTGCCGCGGGGTGCACGGATGATGCGTTCGTTGTCCAGTCGGCGGTTCATGACGGATGTCCCTGCTAAGCAAGTCTTTTAAGTCAGAGTCTTCTAAGTCAGTCTTGGAAATGGATCGGTCGAAAGCACCGCGATCGCAGCAGCGGGCAATGCGTCGGCTTCGATCAGCGATGCGGCCCGCGCGAGATCGTCGGCCATGTAGCGGTCGGCGGCGAGTGCGGGAACGTGCTGCCGCAGCGCGGCAATGACCGCCGCGAGCGGTGCGCTGGTCGCATGCGGCGCGCGCAGCGTGATGCCCTGCGCCGCGACCAGCAGCTCGATGCCGAGGATGGCGGCGAGATTGTCGGCCATGTCGGACAGCCGGCGCGCGGCATGGGCGGCCATTGAGACGTGATCTTCCTGATTGGCGCTGGTCGGCGTGGAGTCGATCGAGCAAGGTAATGCACGCTGCTTGTTCTCGGCATAGAGCGCGGCGGCCGTCACCTCGGCGATCATGAACCCGGAATTGATGCCGGGCTCCGGCGTCAGGAACGGCGGCAGGCCGAAGTTCAAGGCAGGATCGACGAGGGTCGCGATCCGGCGCTCGCTGGTCGCGCCGATCTCCGAAAGCGCCAGCGCGATCTGGTCGGCGGCGAATGCCACCGGCTCAGCGTGGAAATTGCCGCCTGACACGATCTCACCGGTCTCCACCAGCACCAGCGGGTTGTCCGTCACGGCATTGGCTTCAATCGTCAGCCCGCGGGCGGCTTGCGCGAGCAGGTCGAGCACGGCACCCGCAACCTGCGGCTGACAGCGCAGGCAATATGGATCCTGCACACGCTCGTCGCCTTCGAGATGCGATTGCCTGATGTCGCTGCCGTCGAGCAGCGCGGTCAGCGCCGCAGCCGCGGCGATCTGCCCGTCATGGCCACGCAAGGACTGGATCTCCGGACGAAACGGCACCGTGGAGGCCATCGCCGCATCGACCGACAGCGCGCCGGTCACCAGCGCGGCGCACGCCAGACGATGCGCACGCAGCAGGCCAGAGATGGCATAGGCGGTCGAAAACTGCGTGCCGTTGATCAGCGCGAGCCCCTCCTTGGGGCCGAGCGTCAACGGCGCGAGGTCGGCAGCCGCAAGCGCTTCGCGGCCTGGCACGATCCTGCCATCAAGGAATGCCTGCCCCTCCCCGATCATGACCGCGGTCATATGGGCGAGCGGCGCGAGATCGCCGGAGGCACCGACCGAGCCCTGCTGCGGCACCAGCGGAGTGACGCCGTGCGCCAGCATGTCCTGCAACTGCTCGATCACCTCGCGGCGCACGCCGGATGCGCCGCGACCGAGCGAAATCACTTTCAACGCCATCATCAGGCGCACGATCGGCTCGGATGTCGCCGCGCCCACTCCGCAGCAATGCGACAGGATCAGGTTGCGCTGAAGCAGCGCGGTCTGGTCGGGCGCGATGCGTGTCGATGCCAGCTTCCCGAAGCCGGTATTGATGCCGTAGACGGGAATGTCGATGCGCGCCGCCTTCGCCACGATCTCCGCGGCCGCCTCGACGCGCGGCCAGCACGATGGATCGAGCACAACGGGCGCACCGGCGAGCACGCGCGCCAGGACGTCGAGGCCGACGGTTCCGGGCGCTACGACAACGGGCGAATCCCGATCGTTCATTGTCCCCTCCACACCCGGCTGTGCAGCGGGTTGAAGCCGATGCGGTAGACCAGTTCGGCCGGACGCTCGATGTTCCAGATCGCCAGATCGCACCACTTGCCGGCCTCGATCGTGCCGGTCTCGGCGAGCATGCCCAGCGCACGCGCGCCTTCCCGCGTCACCCCTGCGAGGCATTCGGCGACCGTCATCCGGAACAGCGTTGCGCCCATGTTCATCGCCAGCAGCAGCGAGGTGAGCGGGGAGCTGCCCGGATTGCAATCGGTCGCCAGCGCCATGTTCACACCGTGGCTACGAAACAGCTCGACCGGCGGCTTGTGCGTCTCACGAATGAAATAGAACGCGCCGGGCAGCAGGACCGCAACCGTGCCGGCCTTGGCCATCGCCGCGGCGCCGGCTTCGTCGGTGTGCTCGAGATGATCGGCTGAGAGTGCCGAAAATTTTGCGGCCAGCGCCGCGCCGCCGAGATTGGACAGCTGATCCGCATGCAGCTTGACGGGCAGTCCCAACGCGCGCGCCGCCTCGAACACCCGCGCCGTCTGCTCTCCGGAAAACGCGATCCCCTCCATGAAGCCGTCGACGGCATCGGCAAGGCCGGCCTTGGCCACGGCCGGCAGCATCTCGTTGCAGACCAAATCGATGTAACCGTCCTTGTCGCCATTGGCCTCCAGCGGCAGCGCATGCGCTCCGAGGAACGACGTGCGGATCGCAACCTGCCGCAGGCGGGCGAGGCTGCGTGCCGCTGCAAGCTGCCGCATCTCGGTCTCGGCATTGAGGCCATAGCCGGACTTGATCTCGACGGTGGTTGCGCCCTCGCCGATCAGCGCGTCGAGCCGGGGCAGCGCGCCGGCGACGAGGTCCGCCTCGGTCGCGCTGCGCGTTGCCGCGACGGTCGAGACGATACCGCCGCCGGCGCGCGCGATCTCCTCATAGCTTGCGCCTTTCAGGCGCAGCTCGAACTCGTGCGCGCGGTTGCCGCCGAAGACGAGATGGGTGTGGCAATCGACGAGGCCAGGCGTGATCCAGCGGCCGGCGCAATCGATCCGTTCAACGGCGTCCGCATCCACAGGAAAATCCGACTGCACGCCGGCATAGACGATGCGGCCTTCACGCGCCGCGATCAGCCCCCGCTCGACCTCGCCGAGATCGGTGCGGTCGCTGCGCATCGTGGCGAGCCGGGCGTTGTGCCAGATACGGTCGAAGCGCTCTGCCATGCGATCGTCCCCTCGATGTGGGATGCTTGACTTATATGTCTAGACATATAATCGTGTCCGGGTTCTGTCCAGCCGGCGTGGAAAAATGACACGACTGCATTTCGCATTCGCGCTGCTGCCTTCGGGCTGGGCCAATGACGTGCAGGTCGTCGTTGCCGATGGCGCGATCGCCTCGGTGACGGCGGGCGTCGCGCCTGCCGCCGGCGACGAACGTCACCAACTGGCGGTTCCGGGATTGGCGAGCCTGCACAGCCACGCGTTTCAGCGCGGCATGGCCGGCCTCGCCGAACTGGGCGGCGACACCACCGATACGTTCTGGACCTGGCGCGAGACGATGTATCGCTTCGCGCTGACCATGACACCGGACGACGTCGCCGCCGTCGCAACCCTGCTCTATGTCGAGATGCTCGAGCGCGGCCTTACCCGCGTCGGCGAGTTCCACTATCTGCATCATGATCGGGACGGCGCGCCATACGCCAATCCCGCCGAGATGGCCGTGCGCATCACAGAGGCCGCCAGCGCCTCCGGCATCGGGCTCACGCTGCTGCCGAGTTTCTATGCCCACAGCACATTCGGCGGCGCCGCACCGCATGCCGGGCAGCGCCGCTTCATTTGCTCGGTCGATCAGTTCGCCGCGCTGATGACTGCCTCGCGCGAGGCAATCCGAGATCTACCCGGCGCCAACATCGGCATCGCTCCGCATAGCCTGCGCGCCGTGGCGCCGGACGAACTGGCCGCGATCATCCCGCTTGCCGGGGCGGCCCCGATCCACATCCACGCCGCCGAACAGGTGCGCGAGGTCGAGGATTGCCTCGCCTGGTCGGGACAGCGGCCGGTGCAATGGCTGCTCGAACATGCCCCCGTCGATCAGCGCTGGTGCCTGATTCACGCGACCCACATGGCGGAGCCGGAAGTCACAGCGCTCGCACGCAGCGGCGCGGTTGCCGGCCTTTGCCCCGTCACCGAAGCAAGTCTCGGCGACGGCATCTTTTCCGCGCGCGAATTCCTCGCGGCGGGCGGCCGGTTCGGCATCGGAACCGATTCCAACGTGCTGGTCGGCGTCGCCGACGAACTTCGCCAACTCGAATACGGCCAGCGGCTGAAGCACCGCGAGCGCAACGTGCTCTCGGGGCGTCCCGGCGCATCCACCGGCCGCGCCCTGTTCGATTACGCACTCGCTGGCGGCGCACAGGCCCTGGCACAGACCAAGGCTGGGCTCGCGCCCGGCGCGCGCGCCGACATCGTGTCTCTCGACACCGCGCATCCGTCCCTGGCGGGACGGTCGGGCGATGCCGTTCTCGACGGCTGGCTGTTTGCAACCGGCAGCGACGCGATCGATTGCGTCTGGGCCGGCGGCGACAAGGTGGTTGCGGGCGGACGGCACCGGCAGCGCGACAAGGCGCGTGAGCAGTTCAATGCGAGCGTCCGGGGGCTCGTCGCATGAGTCTCGCCTCCGACCAGGCCAAGCCGAATGCAGCCGGCAAGCCGACGCTCTACAAGCGCATCCGGCTCGACATCGAGACCCGGATCCTGACCGGCGAATGGCCGCCCGGTCATCGCATCCCGTTCGAGCACCAATTGATGGCGCGCTATCGCTGCTCGCGTATGACGGTGAACAAGGCGTTGTCAGAACTGGCGCAGGCCGACCTGATCGAGCGGCGGCGCCGTGCCGGCACCTTCGTGCGCCGCCCACAGCATCTGTCGGCGGTGCTGAAGATCGCCGACATCCGCGCCGAGATCACCGCGCTCGGCCGCAGCTATGGCTATCAGCTGATCGATTGCCGGCGCCGTACCGCGACATCAGCCGATCGCGCCCGGCTCGGCATGGACAAGGCCGGCAAGGTGGTCGCGATCGCCTGTCGGCACAGTGCGGACAACGTGCCGTTCGCCGTCGAGGACAGGCTGATCGATCTCTCCACGGTTCCGGAGGCCGCAAACGCGGACTTCGCCCGCGAGCCGCCGGGATCGTGGCTGCTGCATCACGTGCCGTGGACCGAAGCCGAGCATACGATCAGTGCCGTCGTCGCCGACGATCGCACGGCCGCGGCGCTCGACATCGCGGTCGGCGCGCCCTGTCTCGTGATCGACCGCTACACCTGGCGCAGCGCGCGCACGGTGACGGCGGTGCGGCTGCATTATCCGGGCGAGACGCATCGCCTGGTGGCCCGCTTCAAGGGAGGCTGAGGACAGCTTGCGCGGCATATTTCATGCAATGCATCATGGGCCATCGTCCGCCGACATGCTTCATGCGGCAATCCGCCGCGACTGACGTGAAGAGATGACTGACGTCAAGAGATCACTGACGTGAAGAGATCAACTGGGTTCAATCCATCGTTCAAGGGGTCGACAATCATGCGTTCCTTCAAGCTATTGCCCGCAATCGCAGTGCTGCTCGCGTCCACCGCCGCGTCAGCGGATGACGTCAAGGTCGGCGTCGGCATCTCCGGATGGACCGGCTTCGCACCGCTGACGCTCGCCAAGGAGGCCGGCATCTTCAAGAAGAACGGCCTCGACGTGACCTTGAAGAAGATCCCGCAGAAGGACCGTCATCTCGCGATCGCCTCGGGCGACATCCAGTGCGCGGCGACGACGGTCGAGACCTGGATCTCCTGGAACGCCAACGGCGTCGCGACCAAGCAGATCTTCCAGCTCGACAAGAGCTATGGCGCCGACGGCATGGCCGTGCGCAACGATGTCGCCGCGATCAAGGACCTCAAGGGCAAGACCGTCGCGGCATCGGCGCCGGGCACCTCGCCCTATTTCGCGCTGGCCTGGATGCTGAAGAAGAACGGCCTCACGGTGAAGGACGTCACCGTGGTCAATCTGGAGCCGGCCGCCGCGGCGCAGGCCTTCGTCTCCGGCCAGAACGATGCCGCGATGACCTACGAGCCCTATCTGTCGACCGTGCGCGCCGCTCCCGACAAGGGCAAGATCATCGCGACCACGCTCGACTACCCGATCGTGATGGATACCTTCGGCTGCACGCCGAAATTCCTGACCGACAATCCCAAAGCGGCGCAGGCGCTTGCCAACAGCTATTTCGAGGCGCTCGACATGATCGCCAAGGACCAGGCCAAGTCCTACGAGATCATGGGCGCTGACGTGAAGCAGAGCGGCGAGCAGTTCGGCAACTCGGCAAAGTACCTGCGCTGGCAGGACAAGGCCGCCAACCAGAAATTCTTCGCCGGCGACTTCCTCACCTTCAACAAGGACGCCGCAGAGCTGCTGCTCGAGGTCGGCATCATCAAGGCCGCGCCGAAGGTCGAGGACATCTACGACGCAAGCTTCATCAAGTAACGCAGCAACCATTTCGGCCGGTCCCGCCTCGCGACACAGCGGGCGGGACCGGCGCATAAGATACGCCCGGATCATTTGATGCGTCCTCTCGAGCCCACGACATCGAAGCAGCGCGTGGCCTATGGCCTCGCCTTCTTTGTGCTGTTCGTCGCCCTCTGGTCCTGGGCCACGTTCGGCGGCCACGTGTCGAAGACTTTCCTCGCCAACCCGCTCACCATGGTGCAGGAAGGCTATGAGCTGCTCGCCAAGCAAGGCTTTCTGTTCGACATCGGGATGACGATCTGGCGCGTGATCGGCGGATTTGTGCTTGCTGCCGTCATCGCGGTACCGCTCGGTGTTCTGATGGGAGCCTACAAGCCAATCGAGGCCTTTCTCGAACCGTTTGTGTCCTTTGCGCGCTATCTGCCGGCATCCGCCTTCATCCCGCTGCTGATCCTGTGGGCCGGCATTGGCGAATTGCAGAAGCTGCTTGTGATCTTCATCGGCGCGGTGTTTCAGATCATCCTGATGGTGGCCGTCACCGTCGGTGCCACAAGGCGCGACCTGGTGGAGGCCGCCTACACGCTCGGCGCCCGCGACCGCGGCATCATCCGCCGCGTGCTGCTGCCCTCCGCCGCACCCGAGATCGCTGAAATCCTCAGACTGGTGCTGGGCTGGGCCTGGACCTACGTCATCGTGGCTGAATTGATCGGCTCATCGTCGGGCATCGGGCACATGATCACCGACAGCCAGGCGCTGCTCAACACCGGCCAAATCATCTTCGGCATCATCGTGATCGGGCTGATCGGCCTGATCTCCGATTTCCTGTTCAAGGCCTTCAACGCCTGGCTGTTCCCGTGGAAGCTCGCATGACCGCGCTCAGGATCGATCAGGTCTCGCGAACCTTCCCCGCCCGCGCCGGCAACGCGCCGACGAGGGCGCTCGAGCCGACCACGCTCGACGTCGGCGACAACGACTTCGTCACCATCCTCGGCCCCTCCGGATGTGGAAAGTCCACCCTGCTCCGGATCATCGCCGGGCTCGACCGGCCGACCAGCGGGCGCGTCACGCTCGACGGGCGCGAGGTCACGGGCCCCGGCGCCGACCGTGGCATGGTGTTCCAGTCCTACACTCTGTTCCCCTGGCTGACGGTGCGGGAGAACATCGCCTTCGGCCTGCGCGAGCGCGGCGTTGCGCAAGGCGAACGCCACGACATCGCCGATGCGTTCATTCGCCGGGTCGGGCTATCGGGCTTCGAGAATCACTGGCCCAAGCAGCTGTCGGGCGGCATGCAGCAGCGCACCGCGATCGCCCGTGCGCTGGCCAACGATCCGAAGATCCTGCTGCTCGACGAGCCGTTCGGCGCGCTGGACAACCAGACGCGCGCGCTGATGCAGGAGATGCTGCTCGGGATCTGGGAGCGCGACCAGAAGACGGTGCTGTTCGTCACCCACGACATCGAGGAAGCGATCTTCCTCGGCAGCCGCGTCATCGTCATGAGCGCGCGGCCCGGCCGCATCAAGGCCGAGATCGCGGTCGACCTGCCGCATCCGCGCTCCTACAGGATCAAGACCACGCCCGAATTCGTCGCCCTGAAGGAACGGCTGGTGGAAGAGATCCGCACCGAGGCTCTGAAGGTCGCCGAACAGGCCTGATGATCAGCGGCGCCGTCAGTGGCTGATCATCCAGGGCCGCGCGGTCGGAAAGCCCTTGGCGCCGCTCTTGGTCTTGGTCATCAGCCGCGCCGGCTTCTTCTTTCCGGTGGAGCAGCAGCCGCAGCCTGGGCCGTGCGCCGCCTTGTACTGATCGAGCGTCTTCGGCGCGTGCCGGCTCTGCTCATTGGTGGCGTGCGCCTTGCGCTTGTCGGAGGGCATGCAGAAGAACGCCGGCGCAGTCAGGATCACGCGCGGCGACGTCGTCTCGCATTGCGGGCAATCCTGCGGCAGGTCGCACTCCGCCATCGGCCGCATGTCGGTGAACGGACCGCAGTCGTTGCAGAGATATTCGTAGATCGGCATTTCCTTAATCCTTGCGCAGTCGTGCGTGACATCCGGCGATGGATGCGGGGCGGCCAGAACGCAGCCGTCCCGCACCCTTCGCGCAGGGATCACCTAAAGGATCACTTGTCCGGTGAGATCGGCATCTGCACGTCGCCCGTGATGTGCTTAATCGGTCCCGCCGACGACGGCATGACGTCGAAGTCGAAGATCTCCGTCGGCAGCCACAGCGTGGCGCAGGCATTCGGCACGTCGACCACGCCGGAGATGTGGCCCTGGCACGGCGCGGTGCCGAGGATCGAGTAGGCCTGGGCGCCGGAGTAGCCGAACTTCTTCAGATATTCGATCGCGTTCAGGCAGGCCTGGCGATAGGCGATGTGGACGTCGAGATAATGCTGCTTGCCGGCCTCGTCGACCGAGATACCCTCGAAGATCAGATAGTCCTTGTAGTTCGGCGTGATCGGCGACGGCTTGAACACGGGGTTCTTGATGCCGTATTTCGACACGCCGTCCTTGATGACATCGACCTTAATGTGCAGCCAGCCGGCCATTTCGATGGCGCCGCAGAAGGTGATCTCGCCGTCACCCTGGCTGAAATGCAGATCGCCCATCGAGAGCCCGCCGCCCGGCACATAGACCGGGAAATAGATCTTCGAGCCGCGCGACAGATCCTTGATGTCGCAATTGCCGCCATGCTCGCGCGGCGGCACGGTGCGGGCGCCTTCGAGGCCGATCTTGGCCTTGACGTCGCCCTTGGCCTGGCCGGCATGGGCGGTCGGCGCGAACGGCGGATTGGCGAGCCCCGGCACCCGGGTCGGGTTGGTCGCGATCAGCTCGGCTTCGCGCTTGTTCCAGGCCGCCAGCATCTTGGCATCGGGCAGACAGCCGATCAGGCCGGGATGGATCAGGCCGGCGAAGTTGACGCCGGGGACGTGACGCGACGAGGTGTAAAGGCCCTTGATGTCCCAGATCGACTTCTGCGCCAGCGGGAAATGGTCGGTAAGGAAGCCGCCGCCATTCTGCTTGGAGAAGAAGCCGTTGAAGCCCCACAGGCTCTCCTTCAACGGACCAACGTCAAGCAGATCGACGACGAGGAGATCGCCGGGCTCGGCGCCCTTGACGCCGATCGGACCCGAGAGGAAATGCACGATCGACAGATCGATGTCGCGCACGTCATCGGCAGAATCGTTGTTCTTGATGAAGCCGCCGGTCCAGTCGACGGTCTCGATGATGAAGTCGTCGCCCGGGCTGACCCACTCGACGATCGGAACCTCCGGATGCCAGCGGTTATGGATCTTGTCGTTTTCATAGGCCGACTTGCTGAGATCGACCTTGATCAGTGTATCTGGCATCGCATTGCTCCCCTTCGTTTACTGGTGGTTACACGGACAGATATTTCGAGATCTGCGCGGCATCGACGCTGGCGCGCGGATCGTCGCGGACGATCTCGCCGTTCTCGATGACGAGCACGCGGTCGGCGATGTCGAGCGCGAAGCTCAGGACCTGTTCGGAGACGACGATCGAAAGCCCTCGCTCATCGCGGATCCGCTTCAGGGTGCGCGCCATGTCCTTGATGATCGACGGTTGGATACCTTCGGTCGGCTCGTCGAGCAGCAGCACCTTCGGCTTGGTCGCCAGCGCCCGGGCGATCGCGAGCTGCTGCTGTTGCCCACCCGAGAGGTTACCGCCGCGGCGGCCCTTCATCTCGAGCAGCACCGGAAACAACTCGTAGATATCGCCGGGTACTTCGGAGCCACCTGACACCACGAGGCCGGTCTCGATGTTCTCCTTGACAGTCATGGTAGAGAAGATCATGCGGCCTTGAGGGACGTAGGCGAGGCCCTTCGCCACCCGCTCGTAGCTCTTCATCGCGCCGAGCTCGGTGCCGTCCATGGTCACCTTGCCGCTCTTGGCCGGCAGGATGCCCATCAGCGATTTCATCAGCGTGGTCTTGCCCATGCCGTTGCGGCCCATGATCGCGACGATCTCGTTGGGCGCGACCGAGACGTTGAGGCCGTGCAGCACCTCGCTCTGGCCATAGGCGACATGAAGATCATTGATTGCCAGCATCGTCCCAGTTCCTCAGTGGCCCAAATACACTTCAATGACTTTCGGATCGTTCTTGACGTGCTCCATCGTCCCCTCGGACAGGATCTGTCCCTGGTGCAGCACCGTGACCTTGTGCGCGATGTCCTCGACGAACTTCATGTCGTGCTCGATCACCAGGACCGAACGGTCCTTGATGATGCGGTTGAGCAGCTCGGCGGTCTTGGCGCGCTCGGAGACGCTCATGCCGGCGACCGGCTCGTCGAGCATCAAGAGGTCCGGATCCTGGATCAGCAGCATTCCGATCTCGAGCCACTGCTTCTGGCCGTGGCTGAGCTGGTCGGCAAAGGTATTGAGCTTGTCCTTCAGGAAGATCATCTCGGCGACCTCCTCGACTCGCTGCTTGACGGTGTCGTCGCGCTGGAAGGTCAACGAACCGAACACGGTGCGGCCGCGCGGAAAGGAAATCTCGAGGTTCTCGAACACGGTGAGATCCTCGAACACCGACGGCGTCTGGAACTTGCGCCCCACCCCGGCCTGCACGATCTCGTTCTCGCGCAACCTGGTCAGCTCCTGGCCGCGGAACTGGATCGAGCCTGACGTGGCCCTGGTCTTGCCGCAGATCAGGTCGAGCACGGTGGTCTTGCCGGCGCCGTTCGGGCCGATGATGACGCGGATCTCGTTCTCCTCGACATAGAAGGAAAGATCGTTCACGGCCTTGAAGCCGTCAAAGGACACGGTGAGACCGGAGACCGCGAGCAGGAAGTCCTTGGGCTGATGGCCGACGAGCATGATGGTCCCTCCTCACTCGGCCGGTGCGCCGTCGGCGATCAGGCCGGCCGCCGATTTCGATTTGCGTGATGCCAACAGGCGATCGATGCGCGGCTGGACGTGGTCCGCCCAGATGCCGGAGAGCCCGTTCGGGAACGCCAGCACGACCGCGATGAACAGCGCGCCGAGGCCGAACAGCCAGAGCTGCGGGAACGACTCCGAAAGGCTGGTCTTGGCGAAATTGACCAGCAGCGCGCCCCACACGGCGCCGAAGATCGACATCCGGCCGCCGACCGCCGTGTAGATCACCATCTCGATCGATGGCACGATGCCGACGAAGGACGGCGACATGAAGCCGACTTCGAGCGTGAACATGGCGCCGCCGATCGCAGCGAACACCGCCGCGGCGCAGAACGCGAAGATCTTGAAGTTGGCGACGCTGTAACCGGAGAAACGCACGCGATCCTCCTGCTCTCTCATCGCCACCAGGATGCGCCCGAGTTTTGTCAGGCGGATGAACTGCGCGGCGCAGATGCAGCCGAACAACAATACCACCTCCACGAAGTACAGGACGTACTTGGCGTGATCGGTTCGGATATCCCAGCCATGCAGCGTGCGCAGGTCGGTGATCCCGTTGATGCCGCCGGTGTAGCCCTGCTGGCCCACGATCAGGATGGTCATGATCGCGGCGATCGCCTGGGTGATGATCGCGAAGTAGACGCCGCCGACCCGGCGCTTGAACATGGCAGCGCCGATGATGAAGGAGAAGATCGCGGGCACCAGGATGATCGCGATCAATGCCACCGGGAAACTATGGAACGGCTTCCAGAAGAAGGGCAGCGAGGTGAGCTGGTTCCAGTCCATGAAGTCAGGGATGCCCGGCGTCGATTGGATCTTGGTGTTCGCGACCGAGGACGCCTCGAGCTTGAGATACATCGCCATGCAGTAGCCGCCGAGGCCGAAGAACACGCCCTGCCCGAGGCTCAGGATGCCGCCATAGCCCCAGCACAGCACGAGGCCGATGCCGACAAAGGCGTAGGTCAGGTATTTGGCGACCAGGTTGAGACGGAAGATATCCAGCGACAGCGGCAGGATGAGAAACAGCAGCACCGCGAGCGCAAGGAAGCCGAGCAGTTCGGAGCGATTGAAAAAGCGCGAGTTGATGATCATGACCAGCCTGCTTGTTCTTATTTGCGGACCTTGAGCGCGAAGAGCCCCTGCGGACGCACCATCAGGATCGCGACGATCGTCAGCAGCGTGATCACCTTTGCCATTGATCCCGACAGGAAGAATTCCAGCGTCGATTGGGTCTGCGAGATCGAGAAGGCGGAGGCGATGGTGCCGAACAGCGAGGCGGCACCGCCGAACACCACGACCAGGAAGGTATCGACGATGTAGAGTTGGCCGGCGGTCGGTCCGGTCGAGCCGATCATGGTGAAGGCCGAGCCCGCGATCCCGGCGATGCCGCAACCCAGGCCAAAGGTGTAGCGATCGACCTTCTCGGTATTGATGCCGACGGCGCCCGCCATCACGCGGTTCTGCACCACGGCGCGCACCTGCTTGCCCCAGCTCGACCAGAACAGAATATAGATCACAACGATCGTGATCAGGATGGTCAGCGCCATCACGAACATGCCGTTGATCGGGATCTGAATGGAGTCGGTCGCCTGCCAGGAGCCCATCATCCATTCCGGCAGTTCGACGCCGACCTCGCGCGCGCCGAAGACCGAACGATAGGCCTGCTGCAGGATCAGGCTAAGGCCCCAGGTCGCCAGCAGCGTGTCGAGTGGGCGTTTGTAGAGATGGCGTATCAGCGCCCATTCGACCAGCATGCCGAGCGCGCCGGAGGCGATGAAAGCCAGGATCATCGCGATGAAGAAGTAACCGGGGAACAGCCAGGGCGCGGCATGCTGCACGGCGTTCGACGTCATCCAGGTGACGTAGGCGCCGAGGATCATGAACTCGCCATGGGCCATGTTGATGACGCCCATCTGGCCGAAGATGATGGCAAGCCCCAGCGCCATCAGAACATAGACGGAGAACAGGATGAGCCCGGCAAATCCCTGCATCGCAAGGATGGCGCCGAGATCGCTGATCGAATAGTCGCCGAACATGATGTCCTCCAGTCCAAGGGGCACGCGCCGCCGGTCAAGCGACGCTCGTTCCGTGGCGCGGACGACGACGTCCACGCCGCGATGCGTTGTGGAGCTTCGTAGCCCGGGTGAGCGGTAGCGATACCCGGGACGGTCCCGCATATCGCTCCGCTCATGCGGGCTACTGGCTCACTGGTATCCCTTGGGGAACGGGTCCGGCTCGACGAGATCGGCGGTCTCGTAGATCAGCTCATACTGTCCATCGGCCTTGGCGCGCCCGACGCGGGTCTTCGACCACAGGTGATGGTTCTCGTGGATCCGGACGTAACCTTCCGGCGCGCCCTTGAACTCGACGCCGGGCGACGCCGCCGCCACCTTGTCGATGTCGAAGGAGCCGGCCTTCTCCACCGTCAACTTCCACAGCCACGGACCGAGATAGGCAGCCTGGGTGACGTCTCCGATCACGGTCTTCTCGCCCCACATCTTCTTGAAGGCGGGCACGAAGGCCTTGTTGTTCGGATTGTCGAGCGACTGGAAGTACTTCATGCAGGCATAGGCGCCGGCGATGTTCTCGCCGCCGATACCGTCGATCTCGTCCTCGGTGACCGAGATCGTGAGCAGCGTCTGCTTGGACAGGTCGATGCCGGCCGCCTTGAGCTGCTTGTAGAATGCGACGTTGGAGCCGCCGACGATGATCGCGTAGATCACGTCCGGCTTGGTCAGCTTGATCTTGTTGATGACCGAATTGAACTGGGTCGAGCCGAGCGGGAAGTATTCCTCGCCGACCACCTTGCAGCCTTGCAGATGGTTCTCGATGTGCTTGCGCGCGATCTTGTTCGAGGTGCGCGGCCAGATGTAGTCCGAGCCGAGCAGGTAGAAGCTCTTGGCGCCCTTGGTCTTGTTGACCCAGTCGAGACCGGCAATGATCTGCTGGGTCGCCTCCTGGCCGGTGTAGATGACGTTCTTGGACTGCTCGAGGCCTTCATAGAAGGTCGGGTAATACAGCATGCCGTTGTACTGCTCGAACACCGGCAGCACCGCCTTGCGCGAGGCCGAGGTCCAGCAGCCCATCACCGCCGCGCATTTGTCGTTGACCAGCAGCTTCTTGGCCTTTTCCGCGAAGGTCGGCCAGTCGCTGGCGCCGTCTTCCTGGATGAACTTGATCTTGCGGCCGAGCACGCCGCCGGCGGCGTTGATCTGCTCGATCGCGAGCTTCTCGGCCTCGACCGACCCGGTCTCGGAGATCGCCATGGTGCCGGTCACCGAATGCAGGATGCCGACCGTGACTTCGCTATCGGTGACTGCAAGACCGGTGGTGTTGACCGCAGAGGTTGCAGGAACGTCGGCAAATGCGGGACGGCCCAGCATCGACATGGCCGGCAAAGCGGCCATTCCCATCAAGAGCTTGCGGCGGAGCGGAGACGGCAGTCCTGGTTTTGTATCGTCTGACATGAGCACCCCATTGGTTCGAGAACGCTTATTGATGAGGCTAGGATTGCTCACTTTTGTGCAGCGCACTGATACGTGAGATCGCGTATACTGCACCGCAAAATAGCGACGTAGGTTTTTGGTACGGGATTTGCCCGCGATCAGCGCATCGTGGACCAGGAGTTCAAACGAGTGGCAGGGCGGCAGCGGATAGACCGCGTCAGGCGCCAGTACAATCAATGGGTCGCCAACCAGACGCTGGAAGACTACGCGCTGCGCTTCACCGCCAAGAGCGCGCGGCGCTGGTCCGCCGCCCGGGTCGCCAACACCGCGCTCGGCGCGATCTCGTTCCTTGCGCTGGAGGCGATCGGCGGCACCATCACGCTGAACTACGGCGCAATGAACGCCTCCGCAGCGATCCTGGTGGTCAGCGTCATCATCTTCCTCTGCGGACTTCCGATCGCCTACCATGCCGCGAAAAGCGGCATCGACATCGATCTGCTGACCCGCGGCGCCGGGTTCGGCTATATCGGCTCGACCATCACCTCGCTGATCTACGCCTCCTTCACCTTCATCTTCTTCGCGATCGAGGCGGTGATCCTGGCCAGTGCGCTGGACATGTGCTTCGGCATCCCGCGGCCGATCGGATACCTGATCAGCGCGGTCGTGATCATTCCGCTGGTCATCTACGGCATCACGCTGATCAGCCGCTTCCAGCTCTGGACCCAGCCGCTGTGGGTCATCCTCCACATCATGCCGTTCGCGGCGATCGCCTGGGCCAATCCGCATTCGTTCACCGAGTGGCGCAAATTCGCCGGCGATCACGGCGATCCCGCAGGGAATCTCGATCTGCTGCTGTTCGGCACCGCGGCCTCCGTGGTATTCGCGCTGGTGGCGCAGATCGGCGAGCAGGTCGACTTCCTGCGCTTTCTGCCGCGCGACCGCCGCACCTCGCGCAAGGCCTGGTGGATCGCGCTGCTCAGCGCCGGTCCCGGCTGGATCGTGCTCGGCGCGCTCAAGCTGCTGGCCGGCTCGTTCCTCGCCTTCTTCGCGCTCAGCCACGGCGTCTCGGCCGAGCACGCGGCTGAGCCCGCCAACATGTACCTCGAGGCGTTCCGCTACGTGCTGTCGCAGCCGGATCTGGCGATGGCGCTGACCGGGACATTCGTGATCCTGTCGCAGGTCAAGATCAACGTCACCAACGCCTATGCCGGCTCGATCGCCTGGTCGAACTTCTTCTCCCGCCTCACCCACTCGCATCCCGGCCGTGTGGTGTGGCTGGTGTTCAACGTCGTCGTCGCGCTGCTGCTGATGGAGATCGGCGTCTACAAGGCGCTGGAGCAGACGCTGGCACTCTACTCCAACGTCGCGATCGCCTGGGTCGGCGCGCTGGTGGCCGATCTCGTCATCAACAAGCCGCTCGGCTTGCGTCCGCAGCACATCGAGTTCAAGCGCGCCCATCTCTGCGACATCAATCCGGTCGGCGTCGGCGCGATGACGATCGCCACCGTGGTCTCGATCAGCGCGTTCTACGGCCTGTTCGGCCCGACTGCGAAGGCGCTGTCGGCCTTCGTTGCGCTTGCGGTCGCGTTCATCACGGCTCCCCTGATCGCCTGGGCCACCGACGGCAAGTACTACATCGCGCGCAAGCCGAAGCGCAGCTGGCAGAACATCGAGTCGATCCAGTGCTGCATCTGCGAGCATGCGTTCGAGCCCGAGGACATGGCTTCCTGCCCCGCCTATGCCGGCCCGATCTGCTCGCTGTGCTGCTCGCTCGACGCACGCTGCCACGACCTCTGCAAGCCGCATGGCCGGATCGGCGCGCAAGTCGCGGACGCGCTGGGCAAGGTGATGCCGCAGCCGATCTATGCCCGCATCAATTCGCAGCTCGGGCATTATCTCGGCGTGTTCGCGGTCTCGGCCGGCCTCGTGGCGCTGGTGCTCGGCCTGATCTACCTGCAGACCACGGCGGCCGTGCATGCCAATGAACTATTGGCCGACGTGCTCTGGAAGGTGTTCTTCGCGCTGACCCTGATCATCGGCGTTGTCGCCTGGCTGTTCGTGCTGGCGCAACAAAGCCGGCGCGCCGCGGAAGCGGAAACACGCCGGCAGACCACGCTGCTGATCCAGGAAATCGACGCGCACAAACGCACCGACGCCGAACTGCAACGTGCCAAGGAAGTCGCCGAGTCCGCCAACCTTGCCAAGAGCAGATATGTCGTTGGCCTCAGCCATGAGCTGCGCTCGCCGCTGAATGCGATCTCCGGCTACGCGCAATTGCTGGAGCAGGACGACAGCCTGCAGGTGCGGCCGCGCGAGCAGGTGCGTGTGGTCCGCCGCAGCGCCGATCATCTCTCGGGCCTGATCGACGGCATCCTCGATATCTCCAAGATCGAGGCCGGCCGGCTCTACCTGTCGCGCGATGAAGTGCGGTTGAATGACTTCCTCGAGCAGCTGGTCGGCATGTTCCGCCTGCAGGCGGCGGCAAAGGGCATCGACTTCGTGTTCAAACGGCCGGCCGTGCTTCCGGTCGTGGTCTATGCCGACGAGAAGCGGCTGCGGCAGATCCTGATCAACCTGCTGTCGAATGCGATCAAGTTCACGCAATCCGGCCAGGTGCAGTTCGTGGTGCATTACCGCAGCCCCGTCGCTGAGTTCGAGGTCATCGATACCGGACCCGGCATCCAGCCCGACGACCTCGAGCGGATCTTCGCGCCGTTCGAGCGCGGCGCGCTTGGCGTCACCCAGCCGCAGACCGGCACCGGGCTTGGCCTCACCATCAGCCGCCTGCTCGCGGGTGTGATGGGCGGCGATATCAAGGTTTTGAGCACGGTCGGCACCGGCAGCACGTTCCGCGTCAAGCTGCTGCTGTCGGAGGTCACCAATCCGCGGCGCGATGCGCCGGTCGATGCTCCCGTGTACGGCTATCACGGTCCGCGCAAGACCATCCTGATCACCGACGACGACCCGACCCACCGCGACCTGTTGCGCGAGATCCTGACGCCGCTCGGCTTCATCCTGCTCAGCGCGCCGGACGGGCCAGGCTGTCTTGCCCTCGCGCAGCATTGCCGGCCGGACCTGTTCCTGCTCGATATCTCGATGGCGGGCATGGACGGCTGGACGGTCGCCGAAACCTTGCGCGCCGAAGGCCATCACCAGGCCCGCATCCTGATGATCTCGGCCAGCGCGCTGGAGGCCCATGGCGCGCCGCTGGCGCAACCATTCCATGACGGATACCTGATGAAGCCGATCGACATTCCACGGCTGCTCGAGACCATTCGCCAATTGCTCAAGATCGAGTGGCAGTATGAGGCCGAGCCGGCCCCGCCTCCGCAATGGAAGCCCGAGAGCGGCTCGCGGCCGCCGGTGAAATATGTCGAAGAGCTGATCAGCCTCGGCCAGCTCGGCTATGTCAGGGCGATCCAGCTCAAGCTCGACGAGATCGGCAATGAGTGTCCCGAACATGCCGATTTCGTCGGCCAGATGCACACGCTGATCGACCGGTTCGATCTCGATCAATATATGGCGACGTTGAAGACATTGCACAGCTATGACCATTGAACAGAGAAAGCGCGACGTCGCGCTCGTCGTCGACGACTCGCCCGAGACGTTGCGCCTGCTGACCGACGCGCTCGACGGCGCCGGCATGACCGTGATGGTGGCGCTCGACGGCGCCTCGGCGATGCGCATCGTCGACCAGATCACGCCCGATATCGTGCTGCTCGATGCCGTGATGCCCGGCATGGACGGTTTCGAGACCTGCAAGCGGCTGAAGCGCGATGCCGGGCTCGACGGCGTGCCGATCATCTTCATGACGGGGCTCGCCGAGACCGAGCACATCGTGCGCGGGCTGGAGGCCGGCGGCGTCGACTATGTGACGAAGCCGATCGTGGTCCAGGAGATGCTGGCGCGCATCCGGGTCCATCTCGCCAATGCGCGGATGACGCAAAGCGCCCGCGCGGCGCTCGACGTCTCCGGCCGCTATCTGCTCGCCGTGAACAGCGCCGGCGCGCTGCTGTGGGCGACGCCGCAGGCACAGCGACTGCTGTCGGATACGCTCGCCGACGCCGCCGACAATTTCGCGCTGCCGGACCCGATGCCGCATTGGCTCGAGCAGGCGCAGAAGGGCGGCACGGGAAAGAAGACGGCGACCGTGGCGTCATTCCCCGGCAACGAGCAGCTTCGGCTGCAATACATGGGCAAGCTCGGGCCCAACGAATTCCTGCTGCGGCTCGCCAAGGACACCAGCGGCGACATGCCGGCCGAGTTCTCCAGCGAGCTCGGCCTGACCACCCGCGAGGGCGAGGTGCTGTCCTGGCTCTCCAAGGGCAAGACCAACCGCGACATCGCGCAGATCCTCGGCCTCAGCCCGCGCACCGTCGACAAGCACCTCGAGCAGATCTACGCCAAGCTCGGCGTCGAGAACCGCACCGCCGCCGCCGCAATCGCGGTCAACGCAAGGCATCGCAAGTCCTGATCGAGCGCACTCTGCGCCTCCCGCACCGAAACGTGAGCGAGGCACGGAGGACGCTACGCATCCACAGTCGGCGAACTGCCTTTCCGATCAGCCGGTGCAGCAGGTCCCAGCGACACCTCCTGTTCCGGCGGCTGCGTCTTTCGCCACTGCGCCGGCGTCACGCCCATGTGGCTCTTGAAGGCGCGCTGAAAGGCGGCCTCCGATTGATACCCGACCATCTCTGCCACGGCGCCGGTCGAAAGCGATGATCCCTTCAACTCGTTCGCCGCAAGCATCATCCTGATATCGGTTAGCAGATCGCTGGCCGATCGCCCGAGCTTGTCCTGGAACTGCCGCGCCAGCGTGGCGCGCGACATGTTACAAAGCCGTGCGAGCTCCGGCAGCGACCACGCACGCGCGGGCTCCTTGAACATTGCGGCCACGGCCGGCGCGAGCCTGGGATCACCGACCAGGGCGAGAAGTCCCCGTGACGTTGCATCGGTCTCGCTCGCAAGCCGCAGCACAAGCGCGAACATTGCCGTGGAGAGCGCATTCAGCATGGCGTGGCCGCCGAGATGATCGTCGGCCGTTTCGCTGCGCATCAGCGACACGAGCCCGGCGAGCTGCGCAGCCGTTCCCTTTCCCGCACGCGTGCCGGCATGCACGACAAGACGCGGCGGAAGATAATCGCGCAACAGGCGGTCGTGCGGGGGTGCAATCGCGAAGTGCCCGCACAACAGGTCAAGCCGTTCGTCCGATCCGAGGTTTTCGCTGATGGTGAAATTCTCAGCCGCCCGGTTGCGCGCCGGCAGCGGTGTCGCCCCGCTGCCGTCGTGCATCACGTGTCGCGGGTTACCGGGAAGCAGGAGGATGTCGCCGGGCTTCAGCAGCAACGGCCGTCCGCTCGCGGCGTCGTCCAGGATCGCCGAGCCGGCAAGCACCGCATGATAGGGGATCTCGTTGGTTAGGCCCGGTCCCTGCTCGATACGCCAGGGCACGCTGTAGCTGCAGCGCAAGTCGAGCCGCCCGCGCACCGGCATCATCTCGAACAGCCGGCTGAGCCAATCCATGGCCAATCCCCCTGAAGCAGCGCATGAGACGATTGAGCATATAAACGAGCAATATGAATATTCAATGTCTCAAATCTCGATCCTATTGTCACTCCGCAATCGTTCACCACCCCGAACAAGGAGTGCCACCATGTCTCGTCTCTCAGTTCCGAACCTCGAAGCCGATACCGGTCCGTCGGGCCAGGTCTACGCCCAGATCAAGAAGGCGATCGGCGCCGTCCCGAACACCTACGCGGCGATTGCGGCCCACGGTCCGGCCGCGCTCAAGTCGATCCTCGCGGCCGATGCCGTGCTGACTGGCGGCAGCCTGCCCCGGCGCGACCTGGAGGCCGTCAAGCTCGTGATCAGCGCAGCCGGCGGCTGCGATTATTGTGTCGCCGCGCACTCGCATCTCGCCGGGCTCGCCGGCGTGAATGCGGATGTGCTCAAGCAGATCCGCGAGGGCGAGCCGACCGGTGACGCCAGGCGCGATGCGCTCGTCATTTTCGTCCGCAAGCTCGCGCAGTCGAGCGGCACCGTCAGCGACGAGGATTTCGCCGCGATCAAGTCCGCCGGCTACAGCGACGCGCAGCTGGTCGAGATCAGCCTGGCGTTTGCCACCACGGTCTTCACCAACGTCTTCAACCGCATCAACGACACCGACATCGACTTCCCGGCAGTCGCATGAAGCGACCGAGCGATGTCACGCGAAAGGATCACGACCATGACCACGCTTGCCAACACCACACAAAATCCGTTTGTCCGCACGCTCGACAGGTCCGGCCTGCTGGCGGAGGACCTCGACTATCACGTCGTCCGGGCCGCGATGGTGATCATGTTCTTGTTCTTCGGTTACCAGAAGTGGTTTCCGTATGAATTCGAACGGCTGGTCCCGTTCATCAGCAACGGGCCGCTGATCTGGTGGCTCTATCCAGCGTTCGGCAATGCCGGCGCCAGCTATTTCCTTGGCGCCTCAGAGTGGACGTTCGGTTCGCTGCTGCTCGCGGGCTTCTGGGACAAGCGGCTCGGCGTGCTCGGCGCCCTCGGCTCGACCGGCACCTTCATCGCGACCGTCACCATCATTCCGTTCATGCCCGATGGCTGGGACGTTGCCGCCGGTGGCTTCCCCGCGATGACCGGCAACGTGCCGTTCCTGATGAAGGACGTCGTGCTGCTCGCCGTCTCGCTCTACCTGCTGAGGCAGGACGTGGTTCGTCTGATCCGGCAATAGATGGCCTCAGCCGATCGCGACTGATCGCCGGTGGGCCCGATGCGCACCGGCGATCGCGCGTTGCCGAGGGATTGAGCAGACGCAGAATCTCCGGCACAGCGACATGGCAGCCATTATTGCGACGCAGCACCGAGACACCTGACCCTCACGGCCAAGCCAACCCCTTGCCGAATTTGCGGAATGCATTGAAATCGCTGGTTCGTTCCGCGCCATCAGGTTGCGCGGCCTCAAGCACCATTGTGGTCGCGTCGTTGCTTCCATGCACGAATGGATCCGTCGCTCCGCGGCCATGAACATAGTTCCGCCGCGCGGTCTGCGCTAAAAAGCAGCGCCGGTGTTGTTCTGGGGTGAGTTGATGAAGAAGGACGACGTCACATGCCCGCGCTGCGGGGCCGGATTCCGACGCCTTGAGCTGGCGTCCGGATCTGGAAGCAAGGGCGAGTATCGCTGCCCGGTCTGCGAGACGACCCTCGAGCAGTTCGATGGCGACAGGCTCGTCGCCTACCGCCTGACCATCCAACCTTCGATTCGCGGATTGAAGACCTAGCAGCCGTCTGCATGGAATGCCGGAGCAAAATCTGGATCACGATTTCCGCTTCAGGACATAGCTGTCCATGATCCAGCCGTGCCGCTCACGTGCCTCTCGTCGCGCGGCAACGATGCGAGGGCCGACCTCTGCCAGTTCACCCGCCATGATGATCTGATCGGACATGCCGAGATAGGCGCCCCACCAGATTTGCAGCCCGGCAGGATCCAGCGTCTGGAAGGCGGCGCCGCCGTCGAGCATCACGACCACGGTGTCGATGCCGGGCGGCCAGCCACCCTCGCGCAGCCGTCGGCCGGTCGTCACGAGGAACGGCTCGCCGATCTCATTGAGCGGCAGCGCATGCGCCGCGCACAGCGCCTGGATCGACGTGATGCCGGGGATCACCTCGATCGATGGCAACGGATCGAGCCGCCGCGCAATCCGCAAGCTCGAATCGTAGAGCGAGGGATCGCCCCAGATCAGCAGGGCGACACGTCCCTCTCCGCCGAGGTTGCGCGCGATTTCCTGCGACCACGCCGCAGCGATCGCATCGTGCCAATCGTCCACACCCCTGCGATAATCCTCTTCACCGGCGTCACGCACCGGCAGGTCAAACTCGGCAATGCGTGTGCGGGCATTGCTCAACGCGTCCGCGCAGATGGTGCGACGCAAGTCGGCGAGATCGGACTTTGTCGTCCCCTTGCGCGGGATCAGGATCAGGTCGGCGGCATTGATCGCGGCGGTCGCAGCGAAAGTGAGCTGCCGGGGATCACCACAACCGATGCCGATCAGGGACAGCGTCAACATGGCCGCCTTACCCTCGTTCCGGCGCCAGCGCACCGAACAGGATCACGGCAGCCGCCGTGGCCGCGCCGGCATGCGTGAGCTGTTCGGCCAGCGCTGCGATCGTGGTGCGAAGCAGCCGCTCGTCGGCGTGGCCGAGCGATTCCGCCAGCAGCGCGGGCGTGTCGGGCGCGAGGCCGTGCGCGATCAGCCTTGCGGCCAATGCCGGGAACGTCCGCCGCCCCATATAGACGACGGTGGTCGCTTCCGGATCGGCCAGCGCCGCCCAGTTCAGGTCCGCGGGCAATTCGCCCGTCACATCGGCGCCGGTCACGAACTGGACCCGGCGCGAGGTCAGCCGTCGCGTCAGCGGAATGCCGGCCTGCGCGGCGGCAACCGAGGCCGAGGTCACGCCGGGAATGATCTCGTAGCCGATGTCCGCCGCGCGCAGCGCTTCGATCTCCTCCTCGAGCCGACCAAAAATGCCGGCGTCGCCGGATTTCAGCCGCACCACCCGCACGCCGGCGGCAGCGTAATCGACCAGCAGCCGGCTGACATGGTGCTGCTTCGCCGACAGGCGGCCGGCACGCTTGCCGACCGCGACGAGATTGGCGCCCGAGCGCGCGAGATCGAGGATCGCGCCCGAGGCAAGATCGTCATAGAGCACCACATCGGCCTCGCGCAGCCGCGCGGCGCCTTTCACCGTCAGGAGCTCGGGATCGCCCGGACCGGCCGAGACGAAGGAAACGAATCCGCTCACCGGTCCTCCGCAATCAGATGGAAGAATGTACCCGTCGCACAGCCGCGCCGCGATCCGGTCTCCGCAACGATCGCGCCGGTCGCATCGCGCACCACCGCGAGCGGCGTGTCGGGCTGCGCGATGATCGTCGAATAATGAAACTCGTGGCCGCGCAGGCGTGCGCCCGGGCCGTGGCCGGGCATCGGCGCGGCAAGCTCGGCGAGCCGGTAGCCCAGATGCATGCGGCGCTTGGCATAGCTCGTCTCAAGGCCGAGCAACCCCGCCATCTCGTGGCGCACGCCGTCGGCATCGGTCAACGCGGCACCCAGCACCATGTAGCCCCCGCATTCGCCATGCACCGGCCTCGTCTCGGCGAAGGCGCGGAGTTGCGAAAGAAATCGTCCGTTGGCCGCAAGCCGGCCGGCATGCAGTTCGGGGTAGCCGCCGGGCAGCCAGCACACATCGGCGTCCGCGTCGGGGCCTTCGTCGGCAAGCGGCGAGAACGTCACGATCTCTGCGCCGGCCGCGCACCAGGCTTCCAGCATGTGAGGATAGACGAACGAGAACGCGGCATCACGCGCCAGCGCGATGCGCTGACCGGGCGGCGTGAAGTCCAGGCTGCGCACGGCTGATTGCGGCGACCAGACCTTGGCCGATTTCAGCACGGCGTCGAGATCGACATGCTCGGCGACGAAGCGTGCGGCTTCGTCAATCAGACCGTCGATCTGGGCCTGCTCTTCGGCTTGCACCAGGCCGAGATGACGCTTCGGCAAGGCGATCTCGGCGTGGCGCGGCAGCGATCCCAATACCGGAATGCCCGCGCCCGCCATGGCATTGCGCACCAGGGCTTCATGCCGCGCGCTCGCGACGCGATTGAGGACGACGCCGGCAAGCCGTACGCCGGCGCGAAAATCGCGCAATCCCGCCGCGACCGCCGCCGCGGTCTGCGCCTGACCGGAGGGATCGATCACCAGCAGCACCGGCCAACCCATCATCTCGGCAATGTCGGCGGTGGCGCCGGTCCCCGAGACGCCACGCGCGGCGACGCCGTCGAACAGTCCCATCGAGCCTTCCGCCAGCACGAGATCGGCATCCGCGCCGCGGCCTGCCAATTGCGCGATCGCTTCGCGCGCCATCGCCCAGCTATCGATGTTGACTGACGCGCGTCCCGTGGCGACCGCGTGAAAGGCGGGATCGATGTAATCAGGCCCGCTCTTGAGGCATTGCACCCTCACGCCGCGATTGCGATAGGCGCGCGCCAACGCCAGGGTCAGCGTCGTCTTGCCGACACCGGATGCCGGCGCGGAGATGACGAGCCCCGCGGTCATTGCGATGATTCCGGCGACGATTCCGGAAAGCGCGGCGCCGCCCCGACCGGACGGTAGCGGCGGTCGTAGTCCGCTGCATAGAGACGGCTCTCGGCGAATTCGTCCGCGCCGAGCGTCTTGCCGACCAGAATGAGCGCAGTGCGTTCGAGCTCGGGGCCGACGGCGGTATCGAGCGTCGCGAGCGTGGCACGCACGATGCGCTGGTCCGGCCAGCTCGCGCGCCAGACGATCGCAACCGGGCAATCCGCGCCGTAGTGCGGCGTGAGCTCGGCCACGACCTTGTCGAGCAGATGGATCGAAAGATGGATCGCCAGCACCGCGCCGGTCGCGGCAAACGCTGCGAGTTCCTCGCCATCCGGCATCGCGCTCGCCCGGCCCGGCGTGCGCGTCAGCACCACCGATTGCACAAGGCCCGGCAGCGTAAGCTCGGCCTCCAGCGCCGCCGCAGCCGCCGAGAAAGCCGGCACCCCGGGCGTGACCGAATACGAAATCTGCAGCGCGCGCAGCCGGCGCAGCTGCTCGCCCATCGCCGACCAGATCGAGAGATCGCCCGAATGCAGCCGCGCGACGTCCTTGCCCTCCGCATGCGCGGCAGCGATCTCGGCGATGATTTCGTCGAGCGACAGCGGCGCGGTGTTGACGATGCGCGCATCCGGCGGGCAATGCGCCAGAACACCTGCGGGCACCAGCGATCCGGCATAGAGACAAACCGGGCACGAGGCGATGAGATCGCGCCCGCGCAGGGTCAGCAAATCGGCAGCGCCGGGTCCTGCGCCGATGAAATGCACCGTCATTCGCCGTCTCCTTCCGCGATCGCTGCAATGGCCATCCGATCCTGTGACGCGGTCCTGACCGAGATCAGGCGCGCACCGCGCCCTGCTGCAGCGATCGCCGCGGCTTCGGCGACGGATCCCGTTCCGAATCTCGCCTTGATGACCTCGGATTGCGCTGCAGTCTTTATCTCAGCCAGGATCTCGACGGGAATGCTCCGGATCGGCAGCCCCAGTTCCCGCGCCAAGTCTCTCAACGCCATCGCCTCGGCCTTGTCAGTCACCGTCGCAATTGCCGCAAGGCCGTCGGCACCGCCGGCCGCGTCGAGCGCGTCGCGCAAGGATGCGGCGCTTGCATTGCGCCTGAATCCGAGACCAGCGACCTTCATCGGAGCGCGCTCCACTGCACGATCGGCCGCGCGGCCTTCCAGGCGCGATAGCGGCCCAATGGCTCGGCCTGCGCGATCTCGAGGCGCATCAACTCGCCGCCATGACGCCGGTGCAGATCGGAGAGCAGCGCCTCGGTCTCCAGCGTCACCGCATGCGCGACCAGTCGCGTTCCCGGCGCGATGCGCGACCAGATCGCATCGAACATCGCGGCGTCGAGGCCGCCACCGATGAACACGGCATCGGGCCTCGCGAGGTCCGATAAAGCGCCGGGCGCCTCGCCTTCGATGACGGTGATCCGGTGAGTCAGGCCGAAGCTCGCCGCATTGCTGCGGATGTTCGCGGCGCGTTCGCTGCGGGCTTCGACGGCGATCGCCGTCCCTCCACACAGTGCCCATTCGATCGAGATCGAGCCCGAGCCCGAGCCGACATCCCACAGCCGCTCACCGGGCCGCGGCGCAAGCGCCGACAGCGCAAGCGCGCGGACCGGCCGCTTTGTCAGTTGCCCATCATGCACAAAGAGCGCATCGGCAAGACCCGAGCTGCGTGCGATCCCTTGTCCTCCCTTCGCCTCCAGCGCAACCGTGACGAGGCTGTCGCCCGAATCCTCCACATAATTGTCGGCGCGATGCTGCGTGATGGACTCACGCGGTCCGCCAAGCGCCGCAAGCGTCCATATTGCCGACGCCCCCCAACCACGCTCCGTCAGCCAGCGCGCGAGATCGGACGCCGCCTTGCCGTCGCGCAACAGGCAGATGATCCGCGCATCGCGCACGAGATGCGGTAACAGCCGTTCGAACGGTGCGGCATGAAGACCGAGACAGACAGCATGCTCGATACGCCAACCCAAACGAGCCGCCGCCAGTGAGAACGTTGACGGCGCGGAGTGCGCGACCCATTCGCCGGGCCGCAGCTTCTCGACAAGGCTTCCGCCGGCGCCATGCCAGAACGGATCGCCCGACGCGAGCACCACCGTCGGACGACCCCGGCATTCAAGCACGATGCTCGCATCGAACGGAACCGGCCAGGCACGGCCGCGGTCGGCGATGCCGGCGAGCGCGAGGTGCCGCTCGCCACCGAAAACCGTTTCGGCTTCGGAAAGCGCCTTTCGGCTTGCATCGGAGATGCCGGCAAGGCCATCTTCGCCGATGCCGATGATGGTCAACCAGGGATTACCCATGATGCGCGCCCTGATCCTGGGCGGAACAGCGGACGCCAATTTGCTTGCCGTTGCGATCGCTCGCGCGGGCATCGACGCGGTCTATTCCTATGGCGGCCGCACCCGTGCGCCGGCCGACCAGCCGTTGCCGGTCCGCAGCGGTGGTTTCGGCGGCGTCAGCGGTCTTGCCGATTATCTGCGTCGCGAAGCCATCACGCATGTGATCGATGCGACGCATCCTTTCGCGGCCGAGATGAGCCGCAACGCGATCGCCGCATGTGCGCAAACCACAACGCCCCTGATCGCGCTTGAGCGCGCGCCCTGGGACAAAACCTCCGGTGATCGCTGGATCGAGGTCGCGGACGTCGTATCCGCGGCCGCGGCCTTGCCGGACAGCCGCGCCAGCGTGTTCCTCGCGATCGGCCGCCAGCATATCGCGCCGTTCGGCAACCGGCCGCAACATGCCTATACGTTGCGTTTCGTCGACCCGCCCGAGCAAGCGCTGCCATTGCCCGATGCCGAAATCATCGTGTCGCGCGGCCCCTTCACGCTCGAGGGCGAGCTCGAGATGATGCGCGCGCGTCGCATCGAATGGATCGTCGCCCGCAACTCCGGCGGAATCGGCGCGCGCGCCAAGATCGACGCCGCCCGCGTGCTTGGCCTTCCCGTCATCATGATCACGCGGCCGGCGCTGCCCGACAGACCGCGGGTGGAAAGCGTGCGCGAGGTGATGCAATGGCTCGGTCATCGGACCTGCCTCGGCGCATAGACCCAGCGGCCGATCCGCCGGGTCGCCGAATTGCCGACGATCACGAGCGTCCGCATGTCGGCCATCTCGGGCCGCGCGTCACGCAGCTCGACCGTCTCGATCCGCTGCTCGGGCGCGCTGACGGCGCGCGCGAACACCACGATCCGCTCGTCGCAGCCCGCTTCTTTCAAAATCTCGAGCGTCCGTGCAAAGCCTTCCGGCCGGCTGGCCGAGCGCGGATTGTACATCGCGATCGCGAAATCCGCTTCGGCCGCAAGCCGCAGGCGCTTCTCGATCACCGGCCATGGCTTGAGATTGTCGGAGAGATTGATCGCGCAAAAATCATGACCGAGCGGCGCGCCGGCGCTTGCCGCCGCCGCCAACATCGCCGTCACGCCGGGCAGAACGCGAATCGGCAGGTCGTGCCATTGCGGCGCGTCCTCCAGCGCTTCGAACACGGCGGATGCCATCGCAAACACACCGGGATCGCCCGAGGACACCACGACAACATGGTGCCCCTCGGCCGCAAGCCGCAACGCCTCGGCGGCACGCTGCAACTCCACGCGATTGTCCGAGGGATGCAGCGTGAGCCCGGCGCGCGGCGGCACGCGGGTCACATAGGGCGCATAGCCGACGATGTCGGTCGCAGCCGCGAGCGCAGCAGAGACCTCCGGCGTGATCAGCGCCTCATCGCCCGGTCCGAGCCCCGCGATGGTCAGCGTGCCGGTCATTGCGCGACCTCCCTGCGCCGCCCCTGCCCGTGCACCAGCACGATCGCAAAATACGGACACTCGGCCTCGCCGACATCCGCAAGCCGGGCGACGCGCTGATCCGGCATGGTGCCGCGTTCGACGAGCCACGCATCATCGAGGCGCCCCGTGGAAGCCAGCGCGCGGCGAATCTTCGGAAGATTGCGGCCGGTCTTCATCACGACCAGCGCGTCGGAGCCGCGCATCCGCTCGGCGAGCTCCGGCTCCGGCAGCGTCCCCATCAGAACGGTCGTCACATCGTCGGCTAGCGCAATCGGCTGCCCCACCGAATTCCAGCAACCGACCATGCCGGGAATGCCGGCGATCACCTCGATCTCGACACGCCCCTGCAGCCGCGCATGCAGATGCATGAACGAGCCATAGAAATAGGGATCGCCCTCGCAGAGCACGACGATGTCGATCGCGCGCGCGAATCGCGCCAGGCGCTCGGCCCATTCGTCATAGAAGTCGGCCAGCAGCCGCGCGTAGTCCGGACTGTCGAACGCGATTTCCGTGGTGACCGGATATTCCATCGGATATTCGCTGACGTCAGCGGCGAGCAAGCCTTCGACAATGCGGCGCGCCTGCCCCGGCTGGCCCTTCTTGCGAAAATAGGCGACGTGCTTCGCGGCACGCACCGTACGGTCGGCGCGCACGCTCATCAGGTCCGGATCGCCTGGGCCGACGCCGCAGCAGATGATACGTCCCATCGCTATTCGCTCCGGCTCGCCAGCGCATTGACGGCGGCAACCGTGATCGCCGAACCACCAAGCCGTCCCTCGACAGTCAGCGCCGGTACCGGGGGCTCAGCCATCAATGCCGCCTTGGATTCCGCCGCGCCGACAAAGCCGACCGGACAGCCGATGATCGCCGCCGGCCTCGGGCAGTCGGCGTCCTCCAGCATGTTGAGCAGATGAAACAGCGCCGTCGGCGCGTTGCCGATCGCGACGATGGCGCCGCCCAGATGCGGCCGCCACAGCTCAAGCGCCGCCGCGGAACGTGTGTTGCGCATCGATTGCGCGAGTGCAGGTACCTTGACGTCACCAAGCGTGCAGATGACCGCATTGCCGGCCGGCAGCCGCGCGCGCGTAATTCCTTCCGACACCATGCGCGCGTCGCAGAGGATCGGCGCGCCCTCCTGCAAGGCGGCTCGCGCGCACGCAGCCATGCCTGATGTGAAGCGCACATGCGCTTCCAGGCCCACCATGCCGGCGGCATGGATCATGCGCACGACCACCGGCTCTTCGTCTGGCGCGAAGCGGGCAAGGTCGGCCTCGGAGCGGATGGTGGCAAAGGACTGGCGATAGATCGTCGCGCCGTCGGTTTCGTAGACGTGCGGCATCAGAGTCCTCCCGTCAGCACGGAGAGATTTTCGACGAGGTACGAACTGGTCAGCCCTCGGATGACGGGCACATCCCGCGTCGTGCCGCGGCGGATCAGATCAAAGCCGTCGCTTGTCGCAACGAGGGTGACATCCGCAGAACCGGAATGGGCACAGCCCTTGGTGCAGCCGGACACGTGAAGGCGCGCATCGGGTGGGATAAGCCGCGCGAGCGCCGACGCCAGTATACGCGTATCCGCGTGCGCCTCGCCGCAGCGCGGCGCGCCGCTGCAGGCGACCACGCGCAGCCTGGGATCACCGGCATCAGTCACGAGGTCCGCGCCACGGGGCATCTCGCGCATCCCCTCCACCAGCATCATCCGCCACGGCGTCATGCGAAGAGCTGGTGCGCTCCCGGCAAGATCGCTGAGCGTCTGGTGCCGCATCTGCCCGAAGGCGACGCCAACCATCGCGCCCGTCGGATAGAGGCCAGGCGCAGGGTCCGCCGATCGAGCCACGGGCTCGACATCACCGCGAAGTGTCTCCGGAACGCTCGCACCGCCCGCCAGATGAGCCGCCATCCGCCGTTTCTCACCCTTGGTTCCGCCGGAGGCGACGAACCACTCGGCCAGCGCCAGCGCCGCCTGCACCGCCTCGCTCCGCGTGACCGAAAGCCCGCGCTGTGCGCCATCGGCCCGCACCAGCAGTCCGCCGTTGCGATCGCGCTCGATCCTGATATCGGCGGACGCACTAGTCAGCATCCGCGCATTGCCATCATCGATTGCGAAGCCGAACTTGGTTGGAAGATCAAGCGAGGCACTGGCAAGCACCTGCTCAAGCTCGGTCGCGAGCGAGCGCGTCTCGTCGGCGGCAGTCCAGAACGGCGTCACCAGGACGTTGCGCTGCGCCTCGGTACTCGAGTCGGCGTCCAGCAACCCGAGCTCAGCGAGCCCATCGACCAAGGGCGGATAAGCTTCATCGCCGACGCCGCGAATCTGGAGATTGGCGCGGCTGGTCAGATCGATCAGGCCGTTGCCGTATCGCGCCGCCAGCTCGGCAATTCCCGCCGCCTGCGCCGCGTCCAGCCGTCCGGCGCGCGGGCGAACGCGCACCACGAGGCCATCGCCCGATCGCATCGGCCGCAGCGCGCCGGGACACCAACCCTTGACCGCAACCGCGCTCATAAGGCCTCCTGCAGCGCAGCCGCAATCGAATTGCGCCGCGTCTGCCACAGCGACGCCTCATGCAATCGCGTGAAGCAGGTCTCGATCGCCGCCAGCGCCGCCGGATTCTCGCGCGCCATGAAGCCGCGAACCTCGTCATTGCCGAGCGTTGCATCGTAGTAGAGATCGAACAGATGCGGCGGCACCGCGCCGGCGAGATGGGCGAACGCCGCCATGTGCTCCAGCGTCGCGGTGATTTCGGCGGCACCACGGAAGCCATGGCGCATCATGCCCGCGATCCAGGCAGGGTTGGCCGCGCGCGCCCGCACCACCCGTGAGATTTCCTCAGTCAGCGCGCGCGCATGCGGCCGATCCGGCCGCGTGGCATCGAGGTGATAGAGCGACGGAACTTTTGTGCCAAGGCGCCGGGCCGCCGCCGCGATACCCGCCTCGTGCGCGGCATAGTCCGCCGCCAGCAACAGATCGGTCTCCGGCAAATCCTGGGTGTGAACAAAACCGTCCGCAGCCGCGAGCCGCGCCTCGATGCCGGCGCGATCGGGCCGCATCTCGCCATCGGATGCGAGAGCCCACGATGATGCCGACAGCCAGGCATCGCCGGCCGCCTCACGCGCCTCCTCGGTGAAGACATCCGGCATCGACGCAATGCCAACGCCGTAATGTCCGGGACGAGGACCGAACACGCGCGAGACGCGCTCTCGGTAAGGATTCTCGTCCGCCTCGTCGCTGCGTTCGGACAACGTCTCCGCCGCGGCTTCGAACAACTGGGCCAGCCCTGAGAAGACGTCGCGGAACAGCCCCGACACGCGCAGCGTGACGTCGATGCGCGGCCGGCCGAGCTCCGCCGGCGCGATGATGTCGTAGCCCGACACCCGCCCCGATCCATGATCCCAGCGCGGCGCGATGCCCGCGAGGTGCAGGGCCATCGCAAAATCCTCGCCGGCGGTGCGCATCGTCGAGGAGCCCCACAGGTCGACCACGAGCCCCTTCGGCCAGTCGCCGTGATCCTGCAAATGACGGCGCAGCAACTCTTCAGCGAGCTTCACGCCCTGCGCATGCGCCGACGGCGTTGGCACCGCGCGTGGATCGACCGCAAACAGATTGCGTCCGGTCGGCAGCACGTCGCGGCGTCCACGCCAGGGTGAGCCCGCCGGCCCCGGCGCCACGCGCCGTCCCGCGAGCGCATCGCGCAGCGCCGTCCTCTCCGCCTCGCCGCAGGCGCCCTGCCCGAACACATGCAGGCCGTCGCCGAACTGGCTTTCCTTGAGGTCGCAGACGAAGCGATCGATCTGTGGAATGGCCTCGGCCGCGGAGACCGACGCGGCGAGACCGAGATCGTCTTCCAGCCCGGCGATGCGCGCTTCGTCGCGGATCGCGGCGATCAGGCGCTGCCGCCGCGCCGGATCGAGACCATCGGCAGTCGAATACTCATCGAGCAAGCGCTCGAGACTGCGCAGGCCTTCCGGCAGCGCGGCCTGTGCCAGTGGCGGCGGCAGATGACCGATCGTCACGGCACCGATCCGGCGCTTGGCCTGCGCGGCCTCGCCGGGATCGTTGACGATGAAGGGATAGACAACAGGCAGATCGCCGACCAGCGCCTCCGGCCAGCATGCGGACGACAGCGCAACCGACTTCCCCGGTAGCCATTCCAGCGTTCCATGCGCGCCGATGTGGACGACGGCATCGATGCCTTGCCGCCTGAGCCACAGATAGAACGCGACATAGGCGTGACGCGGCGTGCGTGCCAAATCGTGATAATCGGCGTCGCGCTGACCGACCTCACCGCGCTCCGGCTGAACGGCAATGACCGATTTGCCGCAGCAGATCGCCGCGAAATGAAATGCGCCGTCACGGCAATCGGGATCATCGTCCGGCGCGCCCCATGCGCGGCTGAGATCGTCCTGCAGCGGTTCGGGAAGGCCGGAAAGCGCGGCGCGATAGTCGGCGACGTTCCACGTCAAATTCCTGCGCAAAAGAATGTCACCCAGCGACGCCACCGGCTCAAGGTCAAATCCCGCGGCCGCGAGATCAGCCAGCAACGCCTCGACCGAGGCCAGCGCATCGAGGCCGACGGCATGCGCGATCTGATGCGGACGGCCTGGATAGTTCGAGAGCACCAGCGCAAGCCGCTTCTCCTGTGCCGGCTTGCCGGCAAGCCGATGCCAGGCGGCCACGCGTGCGGCAATTGCAGCGACGCGCTCGGCGTCCGGTCGATGTGCAAGATGCGCGAATTGCAGCTCGGGATCGCGCTCACCAGGCGACTTGAAGCTCACGACGCCTGCGAACAGGCGGCCGTCGACCTCCGGCAGCACCACATGCATCGCAAGATCGCCGGGCGAGAGCCCGCGCAGCGATAAAGCCCAATCCTCGCGCCGCGCCGTCGAAAGCGCGACCTGGAACACCGGACACGAGGCCGCATCGAACGGCGTCGTGCCGTCGTCACCAGCCGCGGAGAACGCGGTCGCATTGACGATGGCGGCTGGCGGACATTGCGCGAACTGAGCGCGCAGCCAATCGGCCACGCCTGCCGCCTTCAACGACGTAACGAACACACCGTGGGCATCAAAGCCCTTCGCGCGCAACGCATCGATCAATGCATCGACCGGCGCCGTGTCACCGGCCGCAAGATAAGAACGATAGAAGGTGACAAGCACGCGCGGCTGGCCGTCCGGTGCCGGCAACGCCGCGATGGCACCGCGCCGGGAATCGTAGACGCCGATCTCGGGAAGATCGATCTCGCCGACCACAGGCCCGGCATAGAGTCCGGACGCCAGCGCCAGTTGCGCGATCACGGCCTGCGCGGCAACGGGGCCGCCCTTGTCGCACAGCACCTTGAGACGGCGCAGCGTCGAGACCGGCAAGGTCGAAAATTCATCCAGCCGCAGATCGTCGCGGCCATCGGCCGGCAGAACGACCAGGGCAATGCCGCGCTCCTTGGCCAGCCGATGCACCGCGGCCAGCCCGTACGACCAGTAGGGCTCGCCGCCGATCAGCCGCACCAGAATGCCGCGCGCGTGCGAGAGCGTCCGCTCGATATAGGTATCCACCGACAGCGGATGGCGCAGCTCCGCGAGATTGGCGAGCCGCAGCGACGGCAACGCAGCGCGGCCGCGCCGCCAGCCGGCCGCGAAGGCAGCAAGATCGCTGTCGGAAAACGACAACACCACGAGATCGGCCGGATCCTGGCCGAGGTCCCTTGGCGTCGCGGTCTCCTCAAGGCCGCGGCTCTCGCGGAAGACGACGTGCATCAGACACCAAGCCGTGCCCTGATCGCGGCTTCATCGATGTCGGCATGTTCGCCGATCACGACGAGCTTCGACTGCCGCGCCCGTGCGCCCCAGGGCATGTCGAACTGATGCCGCACCCGTTCGCCGACCGATTGCACCAGCAGCCGCATCGGCTTGCCTTCCACCGCGATGTAGCCCTTGGCGCGCAGCACATTCTGCTCGCGCGCCAGCCCCTTGATCGAGGCGACCAGCGCGTCGACATCCGAAACTTCCGGGAGATCGATCACGACGGAATTGAAATCGTCGTGCTCGTGTTCCTCCTCGCCATCGTGATGCGACGGCCGCGCCGCGAGATCGTTTTCCGCCGCCGCCTCGAGCCCGAGGATCACGCGCGCGTCGATCGTGCCGTCGACGACGGGCAGCATCGGCACCTCGCGCGGCATCTCGGCCGCGATCACCTCTTTCGCTGCCTTGATCCCCTCCGCCCCGGCAAGGTCGGCCTTGGTCAGCAGCACGAGATCGGCACAGGCGATCTGGTCCTCGAACACCTCCGACAGCGGCGTCTCGTGGTCCAGATTGTCGTCTGCTGCGCGCTGCGCGTCCACCGCGGCCGGATCAGGCGCAAAACGGCCGGCGGCGACAGCCTCGGCGTCGGCCAGCGCGATCACACCGTCGACCGTGATCCGCGAACGGATTTCCGGCCAGTCGAACGCCTTCAGCAGCGGCTTCGGCAGCGCGAGCCCCGAGGTCTCGATCACGATGTGATCGGGCTTCACGTTCCGCGCCAGCAACTGCTCCATCGCCGGGATGAAATCATCGGCGACGGTGCAGCAGATGCAGCCATTGGCGAGCTCGACGATGTTCTCGGCCGGACAATTGGCGTCGGCGCACGACTTCAGGATGTCGCCGTCGACGCCTTCGCTGCCGAATTCGTTGACCAGCACCGCGAGCTTCTTGCCGTTGGCGTTGCGGATCAGATGCTGGATCAGCGTCGTCTTGCCGGAACCGAGAAAGCCGGTCACGACGGTGACCGGAATTTTGGCGAGCGTGGTCATTCTGCGGCCTCCGGCACGACGGGAAGAGGTGGAATGCGGGCGAGCGATTGCTTGCGGAAGATTTCCGGACGGCTGCGCCACGGCACGATGCCGTCAGGCGCTGCCGCATAGGCGGAGGCACCGGCGATCACATCCGCGGCATTGTCAGCGGACAGTCGGCCGTAGACATAGGACCATCGCCCCGGCGCGCTGAGCGCGACCGAGCAACCCTGGCTGCAGGCCGACAGACATGCGACGGGAACCAGATTGACGTCATCGGGCACGCCGGCCTCAACGAGCGCGGCATGCAGGCGCGCACCGGGCGCGAGTTCACCTTCCGCCGGCGTCTGGCCGGCGCGGCAAGTGATGCAGACATGAAGTGTAACGCTCATCGCCCTTCCTGGATTGACAGCGGGAAGCGATGAGGCACACGAACCGATTTTGGACAGGTTCGTTCCCCGTCGCGGAACACCCCGTCCGCCGGTCTCACAACATGCTGCGTTGGCAGGTCTCCCGGCTTGCGGAGCAGGTTTTACCCTTCGATGCCCACCTTCCCGACTCCGTATGGAATCAGTGGCTTGGGCATCTCTCCGGTCACGGTCGCGGGGGCGGCTGCGCTTCGGGCGAACCTTGCGGTCATCGCCCTATCGCATTCCCTCTTCGCCTGTCGTAGGACAGGAACCAACGCGGACCCACCATTCGTCCAAGCCTCGCACTTGTCAAGCCGAAGGAACGTGATGACTTCTGATGGAAACGAAGCTGAAGACGGCGCCGTCGGCACCGATTCTTCGCTGGATGCACGCCATGCGGACAAGATGGCGAAAAAGAAAGCCGCCCGCGACCGCATCATGGCGACCAAGAGCGGTGAAAAGGGCCTGATCATCGTTCATACCGGCGCCGGCAAAGGAAAATCCTCCTCCGCGTTCGGCATGATCGTGCGCTGTGTGGCGCACGGCTTTCCCTGTGCCGTGGTGCAGTTCATCAAGGGCGCCTGGGATACCGGCGAGCGCCGCCTGCTCACCGGGCATTTCGGCGATCTCTGTCAATTCCATGCGATGGGCGAAGGCTTTACCTGGGAGACGCAGGATCGCGCCCGCGACATCGCGGCAGCGCAAGCCGGCTGGGAAAAGGCCAAGCAGCTGATCGCGGACCCGAGCCTGCGCATGGTCGTGCTCGACGAGATCAACATCGCACTACGCTACGATTACCTCGCGATCGCCGATGTCGTCGACTTCCTGACCACATCGAAGCCGCCGATGACCCATGTCGTACTCACCGGGCGCAATGCCAAGGAGGAACTGATCGAGATTGCCGATCTCGTCACCGAGATGACGCTGGTGAAGCATCCGTTCCGCTCCGGCATCAAGGCCCAGCCGGGCGTCGAGTTCTGACGGACATCACGATGGCGCGCGCATTGATGATCCAAGGAGCCGGCTCGGACGTGGGCAAGTCGCTCATCGTCGCCGGCCTTGCGCGCGCGGCCCGACGGCGCGGCCTGCGCGTGCTGCCGTTCAAGCCGCAGAACATGTCGAACAACGCCGCCGTGACCGTCGACGGCGGCGAGATCGGCCGCGCGCAGGCGTTGCAGGCGCTCGCCGCCGGCGTCGAGCCGCACACCGACATGAACCCGGTGCTGCTCAAGCCCGAGACCGATGTCGGCGCCCAGATCATCGTGCACGGCAAACGGATCGCCACCGCACGCGCGCGCGAATACGCCGGCATGAAGCCGTCGCTGATGGGCGCGGTGCTGGAGAGCTTTGGCCGCCTGAAAGAGCGCGCCGGCCTCGTGCTGGTCGAGGGCGCCGGCAGCCCCGCCGAGGTCAACTTACGCAAGTCCGACATCGCCAACATGGGCTTTGCACGCCGGGCTGGCGTGCCCGTGGTGCTGGTCGGCGACATCGACCGCGGCGGCGTGATCGCGCAGCTCGTGGGCATCAAGACAGTGATCGACCCTGACGATGCCGCGATGATCCAGGGCTTTGTCATCAACAAATTCCGCGGCGATCCGACATTGTTCGATGACGGTTACCGCCTGATCGAAGAGCGCACCGCCTGGCGCGGCTTTGGCGTGCTGCCCTGGTTCGTCCGCGCCGGCGAGCTTCCGGCCGAAGATGCGCTTGGGCTCGGCGAGGCGCGCAAGCCCGGTCAGCGCAAGATCGCATTCCTTGCGCTGTCGCGGATTGCCAATTTCGACGACCTCGATCCGCTGAAGCTCGAGCCCGGCGTCGATCTCGTGATGGTACGTCCGGGCGAAGCCATCCCGGGTGATGCGAAGCTCGTTATCCTGCCCGGCTCGAAATCGACCCGCGGCGATCTCGCCTACCTGCGCGCGCAGGGCTGGGACATCGATCTCCTGGCGCATCATCGCCGCGGCGGCCATGTCCTCGGCCTGTGCGGCGGCTACCAGATGCTCGGGCACACCGTCGCCGATCCCGATGGGATCGAGGGGCCCGCCGGCGAAACGCGCGGCCTCGGGCTGCTCGATGTCACGACCACGATGACCGAACAGAAGACGCTGACGCGCGTCAGCGCAGTGCATGAGGCGACCCATCAACCGATCAACGCCTATGAAATCCATATCGGGCGCACCGACGGGCCGGATCGCACGCGACCATTTGCGTTGCTTGGCGGCGGGCCGGAAGGCGCCATTTCGAGCGACGGGCGCGTTCACGGCAGCTATCTGCACGGCCTGTTCGCCTCGGACGAATTTCGCAAGGCTTTCCTCGCGCAACTCGACATCGCGGCGGCTGATCAGCCCTACGGCGCCAGGGTGGAGAGCGCGCTCGACGCACTTGCCGAGCACATCGAGACCCATCTCGATGTCGAAGGCCTGCTCGCGCTGGCGCGCTAAACGGACAGCACGGCGGAAAGGCGAGACCATTCCGCCTCGCCGCCCGGCAAGCCGAGCCGCAACCATCCCGGCTGTTGCCGGAAGACGCGCGACCAGATCTGGCCGCCGGCAAGCTTCGCCTGCGCGGCCAGCGCATCGCCGACCTCATAAAGCCGGAACAGCGGCGTGCCGCCGAGCAGCGTCCAGCCCTGCGATCGCGCCGCCGCGTCGAGCCTGACGCAGTCGTCCGCGAGCCGCGCGGCGGTCGCCTCTGCCCAATCGCGATCGAGCAACGCGCGCCGTCCGATCGCAATCGCGGCGCCCGAAACCGGCCATGGGCCCGCCATCGCAGCAAGCGCGACGATGTCAGCCTCGCTGCCGATCGCGAAGCCAAGACGCAAGCCGGCAAGCCCGTAAAACTTGCCGAATGAGCGCAGGATCAGGAGCCCCGCGCGTCCTGCTTCCGGTGCAAGGGACAGGTCAGGAACGGCGTCCGCAAAACTCTCGTCGATGACGAGCCGGCCAACGCGCGGTAGCAGTGCCAGCAACTCCTGCCGATCATGGCGTCGTCCATCGGGATTGTTCGGATTGACGACGATCGCAATGTCCGCTCCTGGGAGCGCGGCGAGATCGGACACCTCGGCGACGTCCCAGCCGGCGGCCGACAACACCGCGGCATACTCATTGTAGGTCGGCGCCAGGATCCGCGCCCGCCCCTTGAGCGCCAGATGCGGCAGCAACTGAATGGCGGCCTGCGCACCGCCCATCGCCATCATCGGCGCGTTGGTGGCATAGGCCTGCCGCGCGGCGTCGTGCAGCGATTCAAGATCGGATCGCGACGGCAGCGCGCTCCACCGTCGCGGTTCGACATCGACCAGGGGATACGGCACCCGGTTGATCCCGGTCGACAGGTCGATCCAGTCGTCCGCGGCGCCGCCGAAGCGCTGCTGGGCGACATCAAGATTCCCGCCGTGCTCCCGCATGCGCCGCTCCTTCACGCCAGCGCCAGGGCGACGCACGCCGCAGCCAACAGCACCATGGCGTAGCGATAGAGCTTCAGCCCAATGAGGACGTCAGCGGCAGCCGGATCGCGCGCCCCCTCGTTCAGCCAGGGCTCATCGGCGATGTGACCGTGATAAATGCGGGGACCGCTGAGCCGGACGCCGAGCGCGCCAGCCATCGCGGCTTCTGGCCAGCCGGCATTCGGCGAGCGATGACGATGCGCATCGCGCAACATGCATGACCATGCCTGCGAACGGTTCGGCGCGAGCAGCACGAACAGAAGCCCGGTCAGCCGTGCCGGAACGAGATTGGCGAGATCGTCGATCCGGGCGGCTGCCCAGCCAAAGGCTTCGTGCCGCTCGGTGCGGTGGCCGATCATCGAGTCCAGCGTGTTGATCGCCTTGTAGCCAAGGATCCCCGGCAGGCCGAACAGCGCGCCCCAGAACACCGGCGCCACGATGCCGTCGGATGCATTCTCGGCGAGGCTCTCGATGGTGGCGCGCGCGATGCCGGAATCGTCGAGCGTAGCCGGATCACGCCCGACAATCTGCGCGACCGCCAAACGCGCAGCCGTGATGTCGCCGGATGCCAAAGGACTTGCCACCGCGGCGACATGGTCATGCAGCGAGCGCACGGCAACCAGCGGCCATGCCAGGACACCGACGAGGACAACGCGAACCCATCCGGATGCGAGCACGAACTGAACGGCCCAACCGAGCGCCACTACCAGCGCGATCACCGAGATCGCAGCCGCGACGCCAGCCCCGCGACGAAACGCCGGCGGATCGGAGGCGCGGTTCCAGGCGCTATCGACAAGATGGATCAGCCGGCCGAGCCAGGTCACGGGATGGCCGATGCGGGCAAACAGCGCGGACGGCCAGCCGATCAAGGCATCCACCGCCATCGCCACCGCCATCGCTCCCGCAAAACCCACGCAACCCTCTCCTCGCCGCGATCCCCCTGATGCGCAAGACATCGGCCGAGCGCAAGCCCTCTGTGACGGATTTCGGCTTTGTCTTTCTCCGCGATTGGTGGTTAGAGCGTCTCCGAACGACGTGCGTACCGGTCGCACAGGAGATGATATGGTCGTCATTCTGATCACGGGGGGAGCCCGGTCCGGCAAAAGCCGGCGCGCCGAACTTCGTGCGCGCAGCTTTCCGGGGCAACCGGTCTATATCGCAACCGCCGGGGCGCTCGACGCGGAAATGGATGAGCGGATCGCCAAACATCGCGCGCGGCGCGGCAGCGACTGGATCGAGCGCGAGGTGCCGCTCGATCTCGTTGAAGTGCTGTCCGAGACCGATGGCGGCGGCGCAAGACTGGTCGAATGCCTGACGCTCTGGCTATCCAATCTGCTGCATGCCGGGCGCGACTGGTCGCAGGAAGTGACGCGGCTGGCGAATGCGCTGTCGCGCCAGCACGGCCCGGTCATCCTGGTCACCAACGAGGTCGGTCTCGGCATCGTGCCGGACAATGCATTGGCGCGGACTTTCCGCGACGCCGCAGGAATCATGAACCAGACTATCGCCGGCATCGCAGACGAGGTCGAGTTCGTCGTTGCGGGCCTGCCGATGAAGCTTAAATGAAGTCCGAGATCGATCCTGCCAAAGGCCCCGCGATGGTCTCATTCGACGATACGTTTCGCCGCCAACTGCACGAACTGTTCGTGTGGCGGCGCGACGTGCGGCGGTTCCGGGCCGATCCGCTGCCAGATAACACGATCGAGCGGCTGATCGAGATCGCCTGCCTGTCGCCTTCGGTCGGCCTGAGCCAGCCCTGGCGGTTCGTCATTGTCGACGACGAGGCACGCCGCCGCGCTGTCATCGACGACTTCAAGGCCTGCAACGCCGATGCGTTGCGGTCCTATTCGGGCGAGCGCGCCGCAAAATATGCCGCGTTGAAATTATCAGGCCTGGAGGAAGCGCCGGGCCATCTCGCCGTGTTCGCCGAGAAGACCGACCGGATCGGCGCCGGTCTCGGCCGCGCGACGATGCCGGAGACGTCGGAATATTCCGTGGTGGCCGCGATCTGCTCGATGTGGCTTGCCGCGCGCGCTGAAGGCATCGGCATCGGCTGGGTGTCGATCCTCAATCCGGAACGCATTCATGACGTTCTGGAAATCCCGGTCTCCTGGAAATTTATCGGCTATCTCTGCGTCGGTTACCCCCAGACCGAGTGCGACCGTCCGGAGCTCGAACAGGCCAAGTGGGAATCGCGGCGAGGTCCGGATGAATTCACCATCCGACGCTGATCGAGCCCCTGCCGGCGACGGCACCTCGAGCTGTGACGCGCACTGGCGCGCCGACATCGCCTCGCTGGTCTTTCCCGTGCCGGAGCACCGCGCCATCTGCGCGGTGCATCGGGGCGCCTTTCGCACGCTGCTTGGCACCGATCCAACGGTCGACGCATGTCTCGCCTATTTCAGGCAGTTTGAACAAGCCTTCAAGGCAGCCGCGCGCGCCAAGATCGAGCGCAAGCGCATTCTCCTTGGAACAAATTTGCATCTTACCAGTCGCGACATCACCCGAAAGCTGCTAGAAGCCGATCAAATCGAATGTGGAGAACGACCATGAGCCAGTCCCAGACCGCGCAAACCCAGGTTACTCAAGCTCAGGTCACGCTGCCGATCGCTAGCCGACAGGTCGGACGGCTTGCGCAGTCGTTGATGGCCATGACGCTCGGCCTGTTCATCGTCGGCGTGGTCGGCTTCTCGCACATCGACGTGATCCACAACGCCGCGCATGACGTGCGCCATTCCAACGCCTTCCCCTGCCACTGACCGCCCTTGCATGAGCACGTTTCGCTCGATCGTCTTCTCGTCGGTCATTGCCGGATTCATCGTCGGCCTGATCGTCACCGCGGTCCAGCAGTTCGGCACTGTTCCCCTGATCCTCAGGGCCGAGGTCTATGAGAAGGCGGCCGCGCACAAGCACGAAGCCGCGGCGTCACCGCAGGCGATCCTCGTGCATGATCATGCGGATCATGATCATGGCGCGGAGGCCTGGGAGCCGCGCGACGGTTTGGAGCGCAACGTCTATACCGCGGGGGCAAACATCCTGACCGCGATCGGCTTTGCGCTTCTGCTCTGCGGCTTCCTCGCGGTTCGCAGCGGCGCGACCGGCGAGCAGATCTCGTGGCATGAAGGCCTGATGTGGGGCCTTGCCGGTTTTGCCGTCTTCACCATTGCTCCGGGCCTCGGACTGCCGCCTGAATTGCCGGGGGTCCCCACCGCTCCATTGCTGTCGCGCCAGATCTGGTGGGTGACGGCGGTGCTGGCGACCGCAGCCGGCCTCGGGCTGATCGTGTTCCGGCGCTCGATGCCGGCCGCCATCGCCGGCGTGGTCCTGATCATGCTGCCGCATCTGATCGGCGCGCCCGAACTGGAGCATGTCGAGACCAACGTGCCTTCGTCCCTGTCGCATCAGTTCGTGGTCGCCGTCACGCTGACCAGTCTGGTGTTCTGGTCCCTGCTGGGCGGCCTGACCAGCGCCGCATTCGCCTATTTCGATCGGCCGGGCTCATCCGCTCACGGGTGACAGCCGCTGCCTGAAAAACGCCAGGATCTCATCGCGGGCCGCGATGGTCGGCTGGCCGGCCTCGTCGATCAAATGCACCGTCACGACGCTGTGCGGTGTCGTGACGAAATTCCGGAAGAACGGCGGCACATCGCGGTTCGCCGCGCTGTCGGGAAGCACCCGCCCGATGAATCGGTCGCCGAGCGCCTCGCGATAGGCCGCAAAGCGCTGCGCCATACAGAACGTGTCACCCTCAAAGCGATAGGCCAGCACGGTCAGGTCTTCGCGCTCCAGCCGCTCGCGCACCGCTTTGACTTGCTCCGGTGCGATCTCGATGCCCGCCGGATCATTCAATGGCAATGACGGCTGCGAAAGCACCGGCGCCAGCATCGACGGCTCCAGCATCATGGTGAGCGCGAAATTGCCGGTAAAGCACATCCCGATGGCCCCGACACCGAGACCGCCGCATTCGCCATGGGCAAATCGCGCCAGCGCGCGCAGCCATTGCGTCACGGGACTGGACTGGTTTGCGGCCATCGCACGAAACTCCGCACTGACGCAGGCGCGCTGAAACACCGCGGCGCCCTCCTCCGCGCTCGCGACAGCGCCGTCACGGCCGAACAGCGACGGCATATAGACGGTGAATCCGGCATCGCGAACCCAGCGGGCGAAGCGGGCCACATGCGGGCTGATGCCCGGCATCTCCGCCATCACGATCACCGCAGGACCTGCGCCGCCAGCATGGACGGTCTTGCCGGCCCCATCGAGGGTAATCTGGCGGCGCTCGAAATCCTCGAGCGGGTCGTCCTGGGTCATCGGCCGGTTCGGCATCGGCGGTCCTCCTGATCGAGATCGGCAGCGTCTTGGCGTCAGAGTTGCGATTTTCCGGCCGGGCGGCTAGTGTCAAAAATGACATTGATCGCGGATTTTATGACATGACCAAGGTCGCGGTTGTCGAGATCGACGGCTGCCTCGCGTCGGCGGCCGCCATCACCCACGACGTGCTGGCCATCGCCAACCGGATCAGCACGACGAAGCGCGCGCGCTTCGAGGTGACGACGCTGCGTTATGGGCCGAGGCGGCACGGCGGCCGATTGCGCGGCGCCGACCTCGTCATCGTTCCCGGGCTCGGCTCGGCATCGGCCGGCGAACTGGAGCGCAAGCTGGCGACACCGGCATGTCGGCACGCTCGCGACATGCTGGTCACAGCGTTCGCGAACGGCGCGATGCTCGCCGCGTCCTGCGCCAGCAGTTTCCTGCTGGCGGAGACCGGCCTGCTCGACGGCAAGCGAGCGACCGCCACATGGTGGTTCGCGCCGCTGTTTCGGCAACGCTATCCGAATGTCGAGCTGATGACGGAGCGGATGGTGGTGGCCGACTGGCCGATCGCAACCGCCGGCGCGGCGATGGCGCAGATGGACCTGATGCTTGCGGTGATCACGCGTTTCGGCAGCCCGGCGCTGGCCAAGGGCTGCGCCAACTACCTGCTGCTTGGCGAGCGGCATTCGCAGGCGCCGTTCATGGCGATCAATTATCTTGCCAGCCAGGACCCCAAGGTCGCCAGGGCCGAGAAATGGGTGCGCAGCAACATCGCGCGCGACTTCACGATCGGGGACGTCGCCGCCGCGGTGGCGCTGGCGCCGCGGACATTTGCCAGACGGCTCGAGGCGATCTGCGGCGTGTCGCCCATTCAATTCGTGCAACGCATCAGGATCGAGACGGCGCGGTCGCTGCTCGAGACCACGCGCCTTTCGGTCGAGGAGATCGCGGGCAAGGTTGGATATGCCGAGCCATCGACCCTCCGCCGGCTGATCCGGCGCGAAACGCGGCATTCGCCGCGGCATTTCCGCTCAGGCTGATGATCCGCAACGACGCCACATCCGCGATGAAATCATCACGCCGAGAGCCACGCGAAGGCGCGGCGCAAGAATGCAGGCGCATCCTTTTCGACTGGCGTTCCATGGGCCATCAGCACCTTTTCGGCGGGCCACGCCAGAATCCTTTGCAAGGCCGCACGCGCGGCGCGGCGGCCCGTGAAGGCAACGCGGAACTTGCGCGGCACCGACGGCTCCGGCCCGACCATCAGGTCGAGTCTCGCGATCGTCGCCCGCCAGCCGGAGAGCAGGTCGGGAGGGATCTGCTGCAGCAGGTCGGTGAACAGCACGGTGCTGCTTTCGACATGGAAGAACACCACCTCCGTGGTGATCAGGTTGCCGCGCATCACCACCTGATCGATCTGGCCGGCCCAGTCGAGGCTCGGCGCGTCCGCGAGATCGGCATCGAAGCCGAGGTCACGGCGCCGCTTGCGCAGGCCCGGCGGGGCGTGGAGCACAGCGGCCGGACAGGCCAGCTTCCATTCGGCGAGGAACAGATGATGCAGCGAGTTGGGGGCCACGATGTGCCTGACCTGACCGAGTGCGTCGACGCCGGCCTGCAATTCCTCCGTCCACCGGACCGGCGACCAGATGAAAAGGCCGCCGTCGGATAGCCTGACGACCGCCATCCGGGTCGGATAGTGAAACCCGGCGACCGCAAGGTTCGGTCCCCCGGCAATCCAGATGTCGTGGCCGAACTGCTGCAATACCGCCATTCGCGATAAACCTTGACCGTCGGGCGCCGCATCCAACACCGCACGCTCCGCCGGCGTTGCGGGTTCATTTACCATGCCCGGCGTGACAGGCCGCGGACAAGGGGCAATGTCGATCATCGGTTCCGATTGCGCCGCGGCCAATTGCAACGATCGGGTTTACGCAACCTTAGACGATTTGATCCAAATGTTGCGCGTGCACGACGCGATTGGGATGAAGCGGCCGATGTCGCAGAAGTCGGACCTCGAGGGACACAGGCTGGCCTTCGCTGATGACGCCGCGCGTCACCTCGCGGCGAATGACGCGGATCGTGGCACTGTGATGCCGCACGCAACCATCGGCCGAACCTCGTGGGCGCCCGTAGGTCAGCCGCAGGCGGCAATTGTGCATTTGCCGCGGTCCGGCGCGGGCGCGCTGGTCTCCGCGCTGCGTGAGGCCGACTGGCTCACGGCTGACCGTGTCACCGCCTTCACCCGCGTATTTCTCGTCCTGTTCATCGGCTGCATCGCGATCATCCCATGGGCCGCACCGACGATGGATGTCGGCCATGATTTCGCGGCGTTCTGGACGGCGGCAAGGCTCGCGCTCGAAGGCCGCGCCGGCGACGCCTATGGCGATGCAGGCCGCGGCGCTGTAGCCGCCGTGCTCGGTCAGAACACCTACGCACCATTCTTCTACCCGCCGACGTCGCTGCTGTTCTGGCTGCCCTTCGCACTGGTTCCCTTTGCAACGGCGGCCGTCATCTGGATCGTCGCGACCTGCGCCGCCTATGCGGCCGCGGTGAGAGCCATGCTCGAGCGTGGCTCCGTCGTTCCCGCGCTCGCCTTTCCCGCCGTGTGGGTGTGCGCGCTGTTCGGACAGAATTCGCTGTTCTCGGCAGCCCTGCTCGGCGGATCGGCCGCCACGCTCGACCGCTATCCGGTGATCGCCGGCGCGCTGCTCGGCTGCTTTAGCTACAAGCCGCAGATCGCCCTGCTTGCGCCGCTGGTGCTGATCCTGACGCGGCGCTGGCGCGCGCTCGCCGCGGCGGCCGCAACGACGCTCGTGCTTTTGCTGGCGGCCACCGCCATCTTCGGGATCGACGCGTGGATCAAGTTCGTTGCCGTTCTGCCGGAGGCAAGCGCCTGGAGCCTCGGCGGCGGACCCGGCTTCGAGAAGTTCGCCAGTCCCTATGCCGCGGTCAGGCTGGCCGGCGGATCCAGCAGCACGGCCTGGCTCGTCCAGGTGACCGCGGCCGCGATCGCGATCGTCGTCCTGATCCTGGTGCTGCGAAAACGTCCCGGCGGCGCTGCCGAGATCGCGCTGATGGTGGCGATGACTGGCCTGTGCGTGCCGTCGCTCGGCAACTACGAGGTCGTGATCCTGGCGATCCCGGGCGCGTGGCTGATCGCGCAAGCGCTCGCGCAGGGCTGGCTGCCCTATGAACGCATCGCCCTCGCTGCGCTTTATTTGACGCCATTCGCCATGGTGCCCGCGGGCGCCAACGGCCTGCAACTGGCACCGATCGCCGCTGCGGCAGTTGCCATCCTTGTCGTGCGCCGCATCAGGCATCTGCCGCCCTCGGACGGCGAAATCGTGCAGGCCTGACGCCCTAAGCGAAGGTATGACCCACAAACGACGACCCATATTGGGTGTCGTCCCTGCCTAGTGCGCAATTGCGCACTAGGCAGGGACGACACCGAACAAGCTGATTGACGGTTGAATCCGACAAACCAATGCGGCCCGTAACCGCCGCAATGCGACGAACCGCACGTCCTGCTTCTATCCCGCCGGCATCAGGATCGCCTCTCGCGCCGCGTGCCAGCTCGCCTCGTCGGGTGCGCAGAGCAAGCCGCCGGTCAGATTGACCGGCCGGTAGGGTGATCCGTCGAAATGCGCGCTGTAGCCGCCGGCCTCGCGATGCAACAGCCAGCCCGCGGCATGATCCCACGGCATCAGCTTGTTGTAGAACAGCAGGTGGCAATGTCCGGACGCCGCCATGCGATACTCATGCGCGGCGCATCTGAGCCAGGCGCTGCCGCCGAGCCTGGAAAGATTGCCGGCGACAATCGTGCGCAGCGGCTCGGGTAGGAAGTTGACGCCGACGATCGCATCCATCTGCTTGACCGGCACGGCGGGAGCCACTTTCAGGTCATGCCGCCGGCCATCCGGCATCGCGAGCCACGCGCCTTCGCCGCGCAGCGCGAATGCGGTGTCGTTGCTGACCGGATCATGGATCGCGCCGAACACGATCTCGCCGCGCATGGTGGCGGCCACCATGGTGCCGAACAGCGGCAGGCTCGAGGTGAAGTTCCGCGTGCCGTCGATCGGATCGATGATGAAGGCAAGCTCCGCGGTTCCGACCTGATCAAGCGCGGCCGGATCACGCGCGGTGCCCTCCTCGCCGATCACGACCGCATTCGGAAACGCCCGCAGCAGCGCCGCCGATATCGCCTGCTCGGCAAGCTCATCGGCTTCGGTGACGACGTCGAATGCCGATGTCTTGGTGCGGACCTCGATCTCCCGCACACGGCGGAACCGCGGCATGATCTCGCTGCGGCCGACTTCGGCAAGGATGGCTCCGATATCAAGCGCGTCGGCATGGGACAGTTTCACGCGGCATTCTCCTGCGTTGCGCCGGCATCCTACCGTGGGATTGTGACTGCGTGGCGGTCAGCGGCGCTGGTTGTAGACATCGATGCAGACGGCGCCGAGCAGGACGAAGCCCTTGATCACTTGCTGATAATCGATGCCGATGCCGAGGATCGACATGCCGTTGTTCATGACGCCCATGATCATGGCACCGACCACCGCGCCGCCGACCCGGCCGACGCCGCCATAGGCCGACGCACCGCCGATGAAGCAGGCGGCGATCACATCGAGCTCGAAGCCGAGGCCGGCCTTCGGCGTCGCGGTGTTGAGCCGGGCTGCGAACACCAGCCCGGCGAGCGCGGCCAGCACGCCCATGTTGACGAAGGTGAAGAAGGTGAGCCGTTCGGTCTTGACGCCCGACAGTTTCGCCGCCTTGGCATTGCCGCCCACCGCGTAGATCTGCCGCCCGATCACCGTCCGCCGCGTGACGAAGCCATAGAGCGCGATCAGGACGGTCATGATGACGAGCACGTTGGGCAGGCCGCGATGCGAGGCGATCAGATAGGTGAAGTAGAGCACCGCGCCCGCCAGCGCGATGCTCTTGACGATGAAAAACGCATAGGGCTCGACGGCGATGCCGTGCGCCTGCTCGCGCGCCCGGCTCCTGGCGGTCGCCAGCACCAGGACAAACGCCAGGACGATGCCGATCGCGAGCGACGTCGGATAGAGCGTGCCGGCGCTCGGGAACAGCTCGGGGATGAAGCCCGACGACAGCTTCTGGAAGGTCGGCGGGAACGGCCCGACCGACTGGCCCTGCAGGACCGCAAGCGCGAGACCCTTGAACACCAGCATGCCCGCCAGCGTCACGATGAAGGACGGAATGCCGAAATAGGCCACCCAATAGCCCTGGGCCGCACCGATCGCGGCGCCGACCAGGAGGCAGGCGACGAAGGCGATCGGGTAGCTGACATGGTAGCGCACCATCAGCACCGCGGCGACGGCGCCGACGAAGCCCGCGACCGAGCCGACCGAAAGATCGATATGCCCGGTGACGATCACCAGCAGCATGCCGAGCGCCATGATGACGATGTAGCTGTTCTGCAGCACGAGATTGGTGAGGTTGAGCGGCTGCAACAGCGTGCCGTCGGTCACGATCTCGAAGAACAGCATGATCGCGAGCAGCGACAGCAGCATGCCGTAGTTGCGCAGATTGTTCTTGATGAAGCCGGAATGCCTCGCGGTCTCGGGAAGTGATACCGTCTTGTCGGTCATGATGCCCCTCCTCCGGCGCGTGCCGCCCTTTCGTCGGCGCCGCGTCCGGACATTCTGACATTGCGCATGATGGCGCGCATGATCTTCTCCTGCGTCGCGTCGTGGCTTGCGAACTCGCCGACGAAGGCGCCGTCATTCATCACGCAGATCCGGTCGCAGATGCCGAGCAGCTCGGGCATCTCCGAGGAGATCACTACAACGCCCCTGCCGGCCTCGGCCAGCTCGTTGATGATGGAGTAGATCTCGTATTTCGCACCGACGTCGATCCCGCGCGTCGGCTCGTCCAGCAGCAGCACCCTCGGATCGGTCATCAGCCATTTCGACAGCACCACCTTCTGCTGGTTGCCGCCCGAGAGGTCGCCGGTCGCCTGGTAGACGTCGGAACAGCGGATCCGCATCCGGGTGCGGTAGTCGCTCGCGGCTTTCAGCTCGGCGACATCGTCGATCACGCCGCGCTCCGACACCTGGCGCAGGCTCGCCACCGTCACGTTCTTGCGGACGTCGGCGGCAAGGATCAGCCCGAGCTGCTTGCGGTCTTCCGTGACATAGGCGATGCCGGCATCGATCGCGGCCGGCACGCTGGACAGATCGGTCTCGCGTCCATCGAGGCGGACCTTGCCGGAGACGTTATAACCCCAGGCGCGGCCGAACAGGCTCATGGCGAACTCGGTGCGGCCGGCGCCCATCAGGCCGGCGATGCCGACCACCTCGCCGCGGCGCAGCGTGAAGTCGACGTTCTTGATCACCTGCCGCTCGGTATGCAGCGGGTGATACACCGACCAGTTCTCCACCGTCATCACGGGTTCGCCGATCTCCGCCTTCCGCTCGGGGAAACGATGCGCGAGGTCGCGGTCGACCATGCTGCGGATGATGCGGTCCTCTTCGATGCGCTCGGTCCGGCAGTCGATGCTGTCGACGGTGCGGCCGTCGCGCAGCACCGTGATGCGGTCGGCGACGCGCGCAACCTCGTTCAGCTTGTGCGAGATCAGGATCGAGGCGATGCCCTGCTCGCGGAAGGCCAGGAGACGCTCGAGCAAGGCGGCGCTGTCGGCTTCGTTGAGGCTTGCGGTCGGCTCGTCGAGGATCAGGAGGCGCACCCGCTTGGACAGCGCCTTGGCGATCTCCACGAGCTGCTGCTTGCCGACGCCGAGGTCGGTGATTAGCGTGTCCGGCGGCTCCCGCAAGCCGACCTGCGCCAACAGCTCGGCGGTCCGCCGATGCACCGCGTTGCGGTCGATGACGCCGAACCGCGATGGCGGATGCGACAGAAAGATGTTCTCGGCAATCGACATCAGCGGGATCAGCGCCAGCTCCTGATGGATGATGATGATCCCGAGCGCCTCGCTGTCGTTGATGTCGCGGAAGCGCCGCTCCTCGCCATCGAACACGATCGACCCATCGTAGCTGCCGGCCGGATAGACCCCGCTCAGCACCTTCATCAAGGTCGACTTGCCGGCGCCGTTTTCGCCGACCAGCGCATGGATCTGCCCGGCCTCGACGGTGAAGCTGACGTCGCGCAGCGCCTGCACGCCGGCAAAGCTCTTGCTGACGCCGCGCATCTCAAGCATTGCCGTCATCGGATCATGTCCCGCAGCGTCGATCGTCCCCGGCGCGGCTCGCCGCCGCTTGCCCGGCGATCCGCCCTGGAGCCTATTCCGTTCCGATTAAATCGGAACGGGGCTCTGGATTCTAGTTTTGACGCGTTTCCTCACGCGAACCGGTAGCCACATCGCTCGAAAACGCTCTAGTCGAATTGCGCGCGCTTGTAATAGCCGCTGTCAATCAGGACTTTCTCCCAATTGGTCTTATCCACCACGACCGGCTTGAGGAGATAGGACGGAACCACCTTGACCCCGTTGTTGTAGGTCTTGGTATCGTTGACGCTGACCTCCTTCTTGCTCAGCACGGCGTCGACCATGTCGGCCGTGACCTTGGCGAGGTCGCGGGTATCCTTGAAGATGGTCGAATATTGCTCGCCGCGCAGCATCGCCTTGATCGAGGGGACTTCTGCATCCTGCCCGCTGATGTACGGCATCGGCTGGTCCTTGCTGCCGTAGCCGACGCTCTTCAGCGAGGAGATGATGCCGATCGACAGGCCGTCATAGGGCGACAGCACCGCATCGACGCGCTTTTTGCCGTAGAACGCGCTGAGCAGGTTGTCCATCCGCGCCTGCGCGGTCGCACCGTCCCAGCGCAGCGTCGCAACCTTGTTCATGCCCGTCTGGCCGCTGCCGACCACGAGCTTGCCGCTGTCGATGTAAGGCTTCAACACCGACATCGCGCCGTCGTAGAAGAAATACGCATTGTTGTCGTCGGGCGAGCCGCCGAACAGCTCGATGTTGAAGGGCCCCTTGCCCTCCTTGAGCCCGAGCGCGTTCTCGATCGACTGCGCCTGCAACACGCCGACCTGAAAATTGTCGAAGGTCGCGTAATAGTCGACGTTGGGGGTGCCGCGGATCAGGCGGTCATAGGCGATCACCGTGATGCCCTGGGCCTTGGCCTGCTTCAGGACATCGGACAAGGTGGTGCCGTCGATGGCGGCGATGACCAGCACCTTGGCACCCTTGGTCACCATGTTCTCGACCTGGGAGAGCTGGTTTGGAATGTCGTCTTCGGCGTACTGCAGGTCGGTGCCGTAGCCGCGCTCCTTCAGCACCTTGACCATGTTGTTGCCGTCGTCGATCCACCGTGCCGAGGACTTGGTCGGCATCGCGATGCCGATGGTCGGCTTGCTCTGGGCGAGCGCGTCGCGATCCGACACCGCCGCGGCAAGGCCGGCCAGCGCGAGCGCAAACAAGCTGGTCTTCAATTTGGACATGCTTCACTCCCTCGTTTTTTTGAGTTGGGGTACCGTTGCCGTGAACAGCGTCAATCGACGGCTATCGTTCGTGGGCGGACCGCAGATTCTACGGCGATGTCGGATCGGCGCCGGGACCGTCACGAACCGAAATTGCGGAATGTCGATCGATCCCGTCAACAGCGCCAATGCTCACTCCGCACGATCGGCCATGTCGATCCCGCAATGCCGGGTTCAGTCGCGGGTCACGTCGTGGGACGAACGAGGCGCGGGAATGACGTGGAGGATCATGACGCGCCGGTCTCCCGGAATCGTCGGCGAGCGCCAGCGTCCGCCAGAACTTCTGGCAATGCGTCACCGCTTCTTGCACCCTTTGGTTGATGTTGCCCCTACCAGATGGACGCAAGCACCGACTGGCCATTTATTTAACCATCCGAATAAATTGATCGGAGATGTGGAGGGTCCTGGGGCACAATCCGGTATCGCTGGCAAGTCCCAAAGCCCCCAGGTGGCGCGGCACTACTTCTGGCAACCATTGGTGGGATTGTGCCCGCACCCTGCTATGGATGCAAGCGCCATTTATTTCACCACCTGAATAAATTTGCCCCAACTGCCGGCCAGCGGCAGCGGCCTTCAGGCATTGATGTCAGAGAGATCGTCGACGACAAGCAGCGCCTCGGCAAAATCGTCGTCGCTGAAATAGGTGCTGCGGGTGATGACCACGGGGATGCCGGCGCCTGCCGCGGCGGCAAGGCCGTTGCCGGAATCCTCAACGGCGACGCAATCTCCCGGCCCGAGCCCGAGCCGCGCCAGAACCTCGACATAGACATCCGGCGCCGGCTTCTTCCGCGGCACGTCGTCGCCGGCAACGATCGCCTCGAACTGGTCGGCCCAGTCCAGCCCGAGCGAAACCGAAAGCAACGCATCGATATTGCCATGCGAGGTGGTCGTTGCGATCGCCAGGCGCTGGCCGCGGCTGCGCGCGCCGGCGAGCCAGGCCCTAACGCCCGGCCGCAACGGACAGTCGCCCGCGGCGATCAGCGCGGCGTAGCGCGCGGTCTTGATCCTGTGCAGGTCGGCGATCTCCGCGAATGTCAGCATTGGGACCGCGTTGCGCTGGTCGAAGGCGCGGATGCGCTCCTTGCCTCCGGCCACCCGAAGCAGCCGCGCGTAAGTGACCTGGTCCCAGAACCAATCGAGGCCGGCTTCGGCAAAGGCTTCATTGAAGGCGCGGCGATGCACCTCCTCGGTCTCGGCGAGCGTGCCGTCGACATCGAAGATCAAGGCGCGGGCGCTCGCAATGATGTCGCGCATCCCGGCGGACCGGATCGCGGCGAGCGCCTCGTTCATCGTCCCTCGCCCGGCGCACCGGCGCCCTTGACGAACACCCGGCTGGCAAGCACGTCGCCGGCCTCGATCGACATCACGTCGTCGGCGGTGAGCGTGCGGTCGAGCTTCGCCACGATCCGATTGGCCTGGCGCAGCCGGATGCGATCGAGCGCATTGCGGATCGAGCGTGCATTGGAGAACAGCGGCTGTTCCTTGCGGATGCCGATGTACCGGGTGAAGGCCTCGCGTGCTTCGGGAGAGAAACGATAATTCTGCTGCTGCAACATCAGCTCGGCGATCCAGAGCAACTCGCCGTCCGAATAGTCGGGAAAGTCGATGTGATGCGCGATCCGGGAGCGAAAACCCGGATTGCTCTGGAAGAACTTCTCCATGCGGTCGCCATAGCCGGCCAGGATCACGACCAGATCCTCGCGCTGCTGCTCCATCACCTGCAGCAGGATCTCGATCGCCTCCTGCCCGTAGTCGCGCTCGTTTTCCGGGCGATAGAGGTAATAGGCCTCGTCGATGAACAGCACGCCGCCCATCGCCTTCTTCAATATTTCCTTCGTCTTCGGCGCGGTGTGGCCGATATATTGGCCGACGAGGTCGTCGCGCGTGACGCTGATGACGTGGCCGCGGCGCACGAAGCCGAGCCGGTGCAGGATTCCGGCCATCCGCAGCGCGACCGTGGTCTTGCCGGTGCCGGGGTTGCCGGTGAACGACATATGCAGGGTCGGAAACGTCGTCGCCAGCGCCATCTTCTGCCTGATGCGTTCGACCAGCAGCAGCGATGCGATCTCGCGGATACGGGTCTTCACCGGCTTCAGGCCGATCAATTCGGAATCGAGCTGGTCGAGCACGTCGCCGATGCCGAGGTCGGCGAATTCATGGCGAAGGTCGATGGTCTCGAGCGGGGTCTCGCGGATTTGTTCGCTGATCTGTTCTTGCGCTTGCGTCATTGTCCTCTCGCCTGGAAAAGCTCCGTCGCCGCGGCGGCGACGACGGAGAAGTGCATCCGGACCAGGACGGTCGAGGGAGCAACCCGCCTGGTTTGCAAGCCGGACGCGGTCAATGATCGGTGTAGCGTTCGCCTTCGGGGCGGCTCGCTGCATAGGAATGGGTCGCGTAACGCAGATTGCGTCCGGCGGCCTCCTGGCGGTCGAGCCGGAAGCCTGGCTCCTCCTGCGGCCGGTTGACGATGAAGGAGATGCGAACCGACTCCCAACCCGGGCTGGAATCAAAGCCGGAGACCCGGATATAGCGGTCGCCATAGACTCGCCGGCAGTCGGCGAGTTCCTTCATGATGCCGGCCGCATCGCGCAGGTCGAACATCGGCAGGCCCCACATATCCCAATAGGTGTTGCGGGGATGCGGATCGTCGGTGAACTCGATGTTCACCGCCCAGCCCTTGTCGAGACAATATTGCACCTGTGCGGCGATCTGCTCGTCGGTGAGATCGGGCAGGAACGAGAAGCAGCCTTGGGTAACGCGCATGAGAACCTCCTCTCAGACCGCCATGCTCGGCGTGGGAACGAAATCGGGGGCGTCCGTCGACTCGTAGTTGAAGGTGACGTCCTTCCAGACATCGAGTGCCTCGCGTAGCGGCGTGCAGGTCTGCGCCGCCTTGGCCAGGATCTCCGGCCCTTCGTGGACGTAGTCGCGTCCCTCGTTGCGGGCGAGGATCATGGCCTCCAGCGCGACGCGGTTGGCGGTGGCGCCGGCCTGGATGCCGCGGGGATGGCCGATGGTGCCGCCGCCGAACTGCAGCACGACGTCCTCGCCGAGCAGATCGAGCAGCTGGTGCATCTGGCCGGCATGAATGCCGCCGGAGGCCACGGGCATCAGCTTGTTGAGGCTCGCCCAGTTCTGGTCGAAGAACACGCCGTGCTCCAGGTGCAACGGATTGAAGTCCTCGCGGCAGATGTCGTAATAGCCGCGGGTGGTGTTCGGATCGCCCTCGAGCTTGCCGACCACCGTGCCGGCATGGATGTGATCGACGCCGGCGAGCCGCATCCATTTCGCGATCACGCGGAACGAGACGCCGTGGCTGCGCTGCCGTGTGTAGGTCGAGTGGCCGGCGCGATGCAGATGCAGGATCATGTTGTTCTTGCGCGCCCACTTCGCCATCGACTGGATCGCGGTGTAGCCGATCACAAGATCGATCATGACGATGTTGGAGCCGAGCTCATGGGCGAGCTCGGCGCGCTCGTACATGTCCTCCATGGTCGCCGCGGTAACGTTGAGATAGGTGCCCTTGATCTCGCCGGTCGCGGCCTGCGCGCGGTTCACCGCCTCCATGCAGTAGAGGAAGCGCTCACGCCAGTGCATGAAGGGCTGCGAGTTGATGTTCTCGTCGTCTTTGGTGAAGTCGAGCCCGCCTTTCAAGGCTTCATAGACAACGCGGCCATAGTTGCGGCCGGACAGGCCGAGCTTCGGCTTCACGGTGGCGCCGAGCAAGGGACGGCCGAACTTGTCGAGCCGCTCGCGCTCCACCACGATGCCGGTCGCCGGCCCCTGGAATGTCTTCACATAGGCGGTCGGCAGCCGCATGTCCTCGAGCCGCAACGCCTTCAGCGGCTTGAAGCCGAACACATTGCCGATGATCGAGGCCGTCAGGTTCGAGATCGAGCCCGGCTCGAACAGGTCGAGGTCATAGGCGATATAGGCGAAGTAGCTGCCCGGCGAATTCGGCACCGGATCGACGCGGTAGCACTTCGCCCGGTATTTCTCCGCGGCCGTCAGCCGGTCGGTCCACACCACGGTCCAGGTCGCGGTCGAGGATTCGCCCGCCACCGCCGCGCAGGCTTCGGTCGGATCGACGCCGTCCTGCGGCGTAACGCGGAACAAGGCGATGACGTCGGTGTCCTTGGGCTCGTAGTTCGGCTCCCAATAGCCCATCCGCTTGTATTCCATCACGCCGGACTTGTAGCGATCCTTGCCGCGCACCGTCATCGACTGCTGCATATTCATCGAAATCTCCTGTGGTTCGTCGCCATTTGCTCAGGCGGCCTGGGTCATCTTTCCAATTTGCGGATCGAGCGCGCCGGCGCGATAGCGGCGGGCCATTTCCGGCAGTGCAACCACCTTGATCCTGGCGGCGTTGCCGGCCGTGCCGAACTGCTCGAAGCGGTCACGGCATAGTTCGCGCAGCGCATCCATCGCGGGCTTCAGGAATTTGCGCGGATCGAACTCACTCTTCGACTGGACGGCGACCTTGCGGAAGGCCGCCGCCATCGCCAGACGGCAATCGGTGTCGATATTGACTTTGCGCACCCCGTGCTTGATGCCGCGGACGATCTCCTCGACCGGGACGCCCCAGGTCTGCGGCATCTCGCCGCCGAACTGGTTGAACATATCCTGCAGCGGCTGCGGCACCGAGGACGAGCCGTGCATCACCAGATGCGTGTTCGGCAGGCGGCTGTGGATCTCCTCGACCACGCGCATCGCCAGGATCTCGCCGTCGGGCCGCCGCGTGAACTTGTAGGCGCCATGCGAGGTACCCATCGCGATCGCGAGCGCATCGACCTTGGTGGCGCGGACGAAATCGACCGCCTGATCGGGATCGGTGAGCAGCTGATCATGGCTCAGCTTGCCTTCGACGCCGTGACCGTCCTCCTGCTCGCCGCCGCCATGCTCGAGCGAGCCGAGCACACCGAGCTCGCCTTCGACCGACGCGCCGACCCAGTGCGCCATGTCGACGACCCGGCGGGTGATATCGACGTTGTAGTCGTAGTCGGCTGCCGTCTTGGCGTCGGCCTTGAGCGAGCCGTCCATCATGACGGAAGTGAAGCCGTAGCGGATCGCGGTGGCGCAGGTCGCCTCTTCGTTGCCGTGATCGAGATGCAGGCAGAGCGGAATCTGCGGATGCATCTCCTCGAGCGCGTCGATCATCTTCGCCAGCATGATGTCGTTGGCATAGGACCGCGCGCCGCGCGAGGCCTGGATGATGACAGGCGCATCACAGGCGGCCGCCGCCTCCATGATGGCGAGGCCCTGCTCCATATTGTTGATGTTGAAGGCGGGCACGCCGTAGCCGCGTTCGGCGGCATGATCCAGCAACTGTCTCAGGGTTATCCGCGCCATGGTGGCGTCCTCCTTTCAATTCGCTCGTTGAATGAGCTGTTTTGCAGCAGCAGCGATTGCCGCGGGCGTGATACCGAACTCGCGGTAGAGCACGTCGGCCGGCGCGGAAGCGCCGAAGCCGGTCATGCCGACGAACGCGCCGTCCTCGCCGAGCCAGCGCGCCCAGTCGCCTTCGACCGCAGCTTCCACGCCGACGCGCGGGGCGCTGCCCAGCACCTGAGCGCGATAGTCGCTCGGCTGCTGGCGGAACAGGTCGAAGCACGGGGCCGAGACGACCGCGGCCTGTACCCCGTCTTCCGCCAGCAGCTTTGCGGCTTCGAGCGCGATCGCCACCTCCGAACCCGTTGCAATCAGGGTGACGTCACGCGCGAAGTCCGGCTCGACGAGAACGTAGGCGCCGAGCGCGACCTGGTTGTCCTTGCTGCCGTCGCGCACCGTCGGCAGCGCTTGCCGCGACAGGCAGAGGATCGACGGCGAGGTCTCTGCCTTCAGCGCGCAGTCCCACGCTTCCGCGGTTTCGACGGCATCGGCCGGGCGGAACACCAGGACGTTCGGGATCGCGCGCAGCGCCGCCAGATGCTCGACCGGCTGATGCGTCGGCCCGTCCTCGCCGAGTCCGATGGAATCGTGGGTCATCACATGGATGACGCGGATCCCCATCAGCGCCGCGAGGCGGATCGCCGGCCGGCTGTAATCGGCGAAGCTGAGGAAGGTGCCGCCATAGGGAATGAACCCGCCGTGCAGGGCGATGCCGTTCATCGCCGCGGCCATGCCATGCTCGCGGATACCGTAATGGATATAGCTGCCGTCGAGCGTTTCCGGCCGCACCGAAACCTGCGACTTCGCCAGCGTCAGATTGGAGTGCGTGAGGTCGGCCGAGCCGCCCAGCAGGTTGGGCAACGCCTCCGCGATCACGTCGATGACCTGCTGCGAGGCCTGCCGCGTGGCGAGCTTCGGCCGCTCGGTCGCGAACCGCGCCACCAACTTCGCCATCGCCTCGGCATAGGCGCAAGGCAATTTCCGGTTCAGCGCATCGTGGAACGGAGACCGCTCGGCCTTGTCGCCCTTGCAGGCGCTGCGCGAACGCTCGATCCAGGCCCGCCGCGCGTCGCGGCCGCGGCCGCCAAGCTCGCGCCACTCCGCCAGCACCGCGTCGGGAATTTCGAATGCCGGATACGGCCAGCGCAGCGCGGCACGGGTCTTCGCCACCTCATCGGCACCGAGCGGCGCGCCATGCACCTTTTCGCTGCCCTGCCGGTTCGGCGCACCGAACCCGATCACCGTCCGGCAGGCGATCAACGACGGACGATCGCTCGATCGTGCCTGCCTGATCGCCGCGGTGATCGCCTGCGGATCGTGGCCGTCGATGCGGTTGACGTTCCAGCCGCTGGCCTTGAACCGCGCCGTCTGGTCGTCCGAGCAGGACAGCGAGGTGGCGCCGTCGATCGAGATATGGTTGTCGTCGAACAGCACGATCAGACGATTCAGCCGCAAATGGCCGGCGAGCGAGATCGCCTCATGGCTGATGCCTTCCATCAGGCAGCCATCGCCGGCGATCACATAGGTGTAGTGGTCGACGAGGTCGTCGCCGAAGCGCGCGTTCATCAGCCGCTCGGCGAGCGCCATGCCGACCGCGGTCGCAATCCCCTGCCCGAGCGGCCCGGTCGTGGTCTCGACACCCGGGGTGTGGCCATACTCGGGATGTCCCGGGGTTTTCGATCCCCACTGCCGGAACGCCTTGAGCTCGTCGACCGTCATGCTCTCGTAGCCTGTGAGATAAAGCAGTGCGTAGAGCAGCATCGAGCCGTGACCGGCCGACAGCACAAAGCGATCGCGGTCGGGCCAGGCCGGATCGGCCGGATCGAACTTCAGAAAGTCCGTGAACAGCACGGTCGCGACATCGGCCATGCCCATCGGCATGCCGGGATGACCGGATTTCGACTGCTCCACCGCGTCGATGGCGAGGAAGCGGATGGCGTTCGCCATCTCGTCGTGGCTGATTTCGGGGCGGCTGGCAACGGACGCAAGTGCGGTCATATCGTTCGCCTCTTTCGTTCGATCAGTTGCAGGATCAGCGGGGTCAGGATGAGCTGCATCGCGAGGTCGAGCTTGGCGCCGTGCACCACGATCGAATTGGCGCGCGACATGAAGCTGTTCGGGATCATCGAGAGCAGATAGGGAAAATCGATGCCGCGCGGATTCTTCAGCCGGATCACGACCATCGATTCATCCGGCGTCGGGATCCAGCGCGCGATGAACGGGTTCGACGTGTCGACCGTCGGCACGCGCTGGAAGTTGATGTCGGTCTCGGTGAATTGCGGGCAGATGTAATTCACATAGTCCGGCATGCGGCGCAGGATGGTGTCGGTCACCGCCTCGGTGGAGTAGCCGCGATGGCTGCGGTCGCGATGCAGCTTCTGGATCCATTCGAGGTTGATGACCGGCACGACCCCAATCTTGAGGTCGGCATGCTGCGCGACATTCACCTTGTCGGTGACCACCGCGCCGTGCAGGCCCTCGTAGAACAACAGGTCGGAATTCTCCGGCAGCGCCTCCCAGGCGGTGAAGGTGCCGGGCTTGGCGCCGTAGAGCCGCGCCTCCTCCTCGTCGTGCACATAGTGACGCGTGGTTCCGGTGCCGGTCTCGGCATAGTCGCTGAACAGCTTCTCCAGCTCCTCGAACAAATTGGTCTCGGGGCTGAAATGGCTGAAGTGCTTGTTGCCGCGCTCGGCCCTCTCCGCCATCAGGCTGCGCATCTCGGCGCGGTCGTAGCGGTGGAACGCGTCGCCCTCGATATAGGCGGCGACCACGTTCTCGCGGCGGAAGATGTTCTCGAACGTCTTCTTCACCGAGGTGGTGCCGGCCCCGGAGGAGCCGGTGATCGAGATGATGGGATGCCGACGTGACATGCGGTCCTCCTCAGCGGAACAGGCCGCGCCGTGCGAACAGCGGGGCATCGCTGCTTTCGAACAACGGCTCGACGGTCAGGTGGATCGCATCGACGTCGCGCACGGCGCGCGTCGATCCCATGATCAGCGGCACGCGCTGATGCGGCGTACGTGCCGACAGTTCGAGAATGCGCGACCGGCCGTTCGAGGCGGCGCCACCCGCCCATTCCATGATCAGTGCGATGGGATGCGCCTCGTACAGCAGACGCAACCGGCCTTCGCGGTAGCCCTGGCGCGCATCCGCCGGATACAGGAACACGCCGCCGCGCATCAGGATGCGGTAGGCCTCCGCCACCAGCGAGCCGATCCAGCGCATGTTGAAGTCCTGCCCGCGCTCGCCGTTCACCCCGGCGAGGCAGTCGTCGATGTAGCTGCGCACCGGGCCGCTCCAGTGCCGCCGGTTCGAGGCGTTGATGGCGAATTCCGACGCATCCTGCTGCACGCGCAGGTCACGCGCGGTCAGGACGAACTCGCCGGTTCGCGGGTCCAGCGTAAAGCAGTCGACGCGCTGGTCGAGCGCCAGCACCAGCACGGTCTGCGGACCGTAGATGAAGCAGCCGGCGGCACATTGTGCCGTGCCGGGCTCGAAGAAGGTCGAGATGACGTCGTTTCCTTTCGGCCGGATCGAGAAGATCGTTCCGATCGAGATGTTGTTTTCGAGATTGGCGGATCCATCGAGCGGATCGATCGCGACGCAGAGCGGCGCGTCGGGATCGAGCGTCTCGGGCAGTTCGACCTCCTCCGACAGCACCGCGGCGACCGGCGCGGTGCGCAGCGCGTTCCGCATCAGATCGTCAGCGACGATGTCGATGGTCTTCTGACGATCGCCGTCGGGATTGACCCCGCCGCTCTCGCCGCCGATGCCGGCGAGAGGCCCGGCGGCAATGATGCGCGAGAGCTCGATCGCGGCGCCCGCAAGGGCCTCGATCACCACAACGGTCGCGGCGCGCAACGGGTTGTGCTGCGTCGGCCACTCCAGATGGGCATGCAATGCAGGACGAATCTCCACCGGCCTCTCCCTATGATCGCGCCCTCTGTCCCGAGGCTTCGAGAGGCGACCTCAGGGAGTCGCCTTCGCCCTATCAACGCGCGAATTGCCCGATTAGGGAAATTTTATTATCTTTGGTCCGGGCAAAGTATTTCTTATGGAGCTTGTCATGGCCGGCAACTTCTCGCGGGATCTCACCATCCGCCAGCTGCGCGCACTGTCGACCTTGCACGAGGCTGGTTCGATCACGTCCGCGGCCAACCGGTTGAACCTGACCCAGCCCGCGGTGACGCTGCAGCTCCGCAATTTGCAGGCGCTCGCGGGGTTGCCGCTGATCCAGCGCACCGGCGACGGCATGGCGCTGACGGATGCCGGCGCGCATGTGCTGACGCTGGTCGAGCGGATCGAGGCGGCGCTGAAGGACTGCGAACAATCGCTCGACATGATCGCCGGCCGCAGCGGCGGCCGCGTCGCGATGGGCGCGGTCTCTACCGCGAAATACTTCGTGCCGTTTGCGATCGCGGCGTTCTCGCGCCGCTTTCCCAAGATCGAGGTCACGCTCAGGATCGGCAACCGCGAGGAGATTCGCGACGCGCTGCGCGGCTATGATCTCGACATCGCGGTGATGGGCCGGCCGCCGGCCGATGTCGAGGTGGAGATGAAGCCGCTCGGCCGGCATCCGCACTTCATCATCGCCGCGCCCGATCATCGGCTGGCGCGGCGGCGGCACGTCGCCCCCTCGGAGCTTGCCAACGAAACCTTCATCACCCGCGAGCAAGGATCAGGCACGCGGATGCTGATGCAGCAATATTTCGAGCGGGTCGGGCTGGAGCCGAAGCTCGGCATGGCGATGGACAGCAACGAGACCATCAAGCAGGCTGTCATGGCCGGGCTCGGCATCGCCTTCATCTCCCAGCACACGGTGTTCCATGAGCTGGAGGACGGCCGGCTGGTGGTGCTCAAGGTGAAGGGCCTGCCGATCGTCCGGCAGTGGCACGCGATCAGGCGGACCGACAAGATCCTGCTGCCGCCCGCGCAGGCCATGCTGGACTTCCTCGGCAAGGAGGGCTGGCGCTATCTGCCGAATTCGCACTAGCGGCCCGGAGCCGCCACGACGCCCGATCGGTCGAGAAAATCGAGCCAGTGCCGTATGTTAGGCATTGAAGTTCCACGAAACGCATGTCACATCTTGACTGCGGTCACCCGGCGGACCGCACCCTGCGAGGGAGGTTGAACTGCAGAACCAGTCCCCGCCGACGCCCGACTTCAAGGCGTTATTCGAGGCGGCGCCCGGCCTTTATCTGGTGCTGACTCAGCCCGACTTTCGCATCGCGGCAGTTAGCGACGCCTATCTGCGCGCCACCAAGACCGAGCGCGCTGCGATCCTCGGGCGCGGGCTGTTCGAGGTGTTTCCCGACAATCCGGACGATCCGGCCGCCGACGGCGTGCGGAACCTGCGCGCCTCGCTCGAGCGCGTGGTCCAGTTCCGCCGCCCCGACACCATGACGGTGCAGAAATACGATATCCGCAAGCCCGAGTCGGAGGGCGGCGGATTCGAGGAACGCTACTGGAGCCCGCGCAATTCGCCGGTGTTGGGGCCGAACGGGCAGTTCACCTACATCATCCATCGGGTCGAAGACGTCACCAGCTTCATCCAGCTGAAGCAGCGAGGTGCCGAGCAGGACCAGCTGACCGACCGGTTGCGCGAGCGCACCGAGCAGATGGAAGCGGAAATCTTCATGCGCGCCCGCGAAGTCGAGGCCGCCCGCGAACAGCTCGAAGCCGAACAGAAGCTCCGCCAGGTGCAGAAGATGGAGGCCGTCGGGCACCTCTCCGGCGGCATCGCCCACGACTTCAACAACATCCTGACCGTCATCACCGGCCTGATCGACATCCTCGCGGAAGCCGTTGAACATGATCCCGCGCTGTCGTCTGTCGCCAAGATGATCACCGACGCGGCGTTTCGCGGTGCAGAAGTGACCAAGCACCTGCTGGCCTTCTCGCGGCTGCAGCCGCTGCAACCGCGTGAAGCCAATCTCAACACCCTGGTGCAGGACACCGCGCGGCTGCTGCGCCCCTCGCTCGGCGAGCAGATCGAGATCGATACCGCGCTCGAACCCGACGCCTGGACGGCCTTCATCGATCCGAACCACATGGCGACCGCGCTGCTCAATCTCGCCGTCAATGCCCGCGATGCGATGCCCGATGGCGGCAAGCTGATGCTGGAGACCAGCAACGTCATCCTCGACGAGGTTTATGCCGTCGCCAACCCCGACGTGCGGGCGGGTGAATATGTGATGGTCGCGGTCAGCGACACCGGCGGTGGCATCCCGGCGGGAATCCGCGACAAGGTGTTCGAGCCGTTCTTCACGACCAAGGACACCGGCAAGGGCACCGGCCTCGGGCTCAGCATGGTGTACGGCTTCATCAAGCAGTCCAACGGACACCTCAAGATCTATTCCGAAGAGGGCCACGGCACCTCGATCAAGCTCTATCTGCCGCGCAGCAGCGGCGACATGATCGACGTCGAGCCGCCTCCTCCGGTCGACACGCGCGGCGGCAATGAATCCATCCTGGTCGTCGAGGACGATCCGCTGGTGCGCAATTACGTCAGCGCCCAGCTCGAGCAGCTCGGCTATCGCACCATGGTCACCGCCAACGGCCCGGAAGCATTGGCTGCGGTCGACAACGGATTCGTCTGCGACGTGCTGTTCACCGACGTCATCATGTCCGGCGGCATGAACGGCCGGCAGGTCGCCGACGCCGTGATCGCCAAACTGCCCTCGGTGCGCGTGCTCTTCACCTCCGGCTACACCGAGGACGCGATCATCCACCACGGCCGCCTCGACCCCGATGTGACGCTGCTGCCGAAGCCCTACCGCAAATCCGATCTCGCGCGGATGATCCGGCAGGTGCTGACCCAGCCGCCGGCGGCGGCAATGGGCAAGTAACGCTGCAGCGGCATCACGCCTCTCCGCCACGCCTCTTGGTCTGGTCGGCCGGTGCGGCGCATCCGGACAGGAACAGCGCCGCGCAGGCCTTGGCGCGGGCCTCGATCTGCGCCCGCGACGGCGGCGGCCTGTGGCCGTACATCACGTCGCGTTGCGGCTGGAACACGAGCATGCCGAGCAGCATGCCCGCAGCGGCCTGCGCGTCGTCCACCGCGATCCGTCCCCGCCGCTGCTGCACGCCCAGCCACGCAGCCAGCGCGCCAAGGGTCCGCTGCATCGCCTTCTCGTAGAACATCTTGGCAATGCCGGGGAATTTGTCGCTGTCGGCCAGGATGATGCGCTGGAGTGCGATGACGTCGGCATCGAGGATCAGTTCGCCACAGCTCGAGAGCGCCGCCTCCAATGCCGCCGCGATATCGCGGCCGTCGCAGGCGCCGAGATTTACGGCGGATATGAATCGGTCCATCCGGTCCGTCACCGTGCCCTCGAACAGCGCCAGCTTGGTCGGGATCAGCCGATAGAGTGTCTTGGTGGAAACGCCGGCGCGGCAAGCCACGTCGGCGATGTTGGCCGCAGCGAAGCCGCGCTCGGAGAACTCGCGCCGCGCGGCGTCATAGATCAGCGCGCGCGTCTCGTCGTCGGATCGCAGCTGCGGCCGCCCGCGGCCGCGCCGGGCCGGCGCGCCTTGTTCAGTCTGATCCTTGTCATTCCGGTTCATCCGCGAGCCATGCTTTTAAATGATACCTGTCATTCTATTGACACTCCTAATATGGGCTCTATTTTGGAAAACATCAAGTTTCCTAATTAATCCTACGGGCATCTGCCGATATTGGCTAGATTTTCCAATGGGATAGAACGGATCAGGAGCACCGCCATGAGCCAGCATGAGACATCATTCAAGGCCGAGAGCCAGGTTCCGGCCGAGACCGCCAGGCAATTGATCGCAAATCCGGAGGCCGCCAGGCCGCAAGCCGCCAAGGGCAGGCTTCGCCGCCTGCTGCTGGCCGGCGCGGCGCTCGCCGTTCTCGCGGGCGGAGCCTGGTACGGCTGGGATTACTGGACGGTCGGCCGTTTTCAGGTCTCGACCGACGACGCCTATGTGAAGGCCGACAACACGACGATCGCGCCAAAGGTCTCCGGCTATCTCAGCGCGGTGCTGGTCGGCGACAATGAGCATGTGCGCGCCGGCCAGATGCTGGCGCGGATCGACAATCGCGATTTCAGGGTCGCGCTGGATCAGGCCAAGGCCGACGTCGCCGCCGCCGAGGCCGCGATCGCCAGCAAGCATGCGCAGCTCGATGTGCAGCAGTCCGTGATCGAAGCGGCACGCGCGACCCTCGCCGTGGACACCGCGACGCAGACGTTCGCCGAGCAGGAGAACAAGCGCTACACCGACCTCGCCGGCACCGGCTTCGGCAGCGTGCAGAACGCGCAGCAGGCGCAGTCGCGCTACGCCAGCGCACAGGCCGCCGTCGCCCGCGATACCGCGAACCTCGCCTCCGCGCTCCGCCAGGTGGAGCTGCTCAAGGCCGACATTGCCCAGACGGTCGCGTCGCAGGCGCGCGCAACCGCGCTCCAGCATCAGGCCGAGCTGAACCTCGGCTACACCACCATATCAGCCCCGATCGACGGCGTGGTCGGCAACCGCACGCTCCGCACCGGCCAGTTCGTCCAGGCCGGCACGCAACTGATGTCGCTGGTGCCCGCCACCGGCGCCTATGTGATCGCCAACTACAAGGAGACGCAGCTCACCAATGTCCGCAAGGGTCAGCCGGTCGAGATCGCCGTCGACATGTTCCCGGGACAGGTGGTGCGCGGCCATGTCGACAGTCTCGCGCCCGCCAGCGGCCAGGAATTCGCGCTGCTGCCGCCTGACAATGCGACCGGCAACTTCACCAAGGTGGTGCAGCGCATTCCGGTGAAGATCAAGCTCGACGCGACGGCGGTCGAATTGCGGCCCGGCATGTCGGTCATCCCGACCATCGCAACCTTGTCGCAACCCGGCGAAGCGCCGCGCTCCGGCGCCTCTCCCAAGCTCGCTGTCGCCTCCTTCAAATAGGTGATGTCATGTCCGATCTCGCGCTCTCCTCCCCGGCCGCTGCGCCCCGCGCAGCAACCGTAGCAGCCGATCCCAACCGCGCCAGCATGGCCGTCTGGATCTCCATCGTCGCCGCCATGATCGGCGCCTTCATGGCGATCCTCAACATCCAGATCACCAACGCCTCGTTGCTCAACATCGAGGGCGGCATCGGAACCGGCGTCGACAACGGCTCCTGGATCTCGACCTCCTATCTGATCGGCGAGATCGTGGTGATCCCGCTGACCGACTATCTCAGCCGGGTGTTTTCCTTCCGCAAGATCATCATCGGCTTCGCCACCCTGTTTGCGATCTTCTCGGTCGCCTGTGCCTTCACCCACGACCTGCCCTCGATGATCGCGATGCGCGGCTTGCAGGGCTTCTTTGGCGGCGTGCTGATCCCGATGGCCTTCACGCTGGTTTTCACCAAGCTGCCGAAGGCCCAGCAGCCGGTCGGCCTTGCCATGTTCGCTCTCGCCGTGACCTTTGCCCCCGCGATCGGACCGACCATCGGCGGCTACCTCACCGAGAATTACGGCTGGCAGACCATCTTCTTCGTCAATGTAATCCCGACCGCGGTGATGGTCATCACCCTCTATTTCACGCTGGAACGCCAGCCGATGCAGTTGCATCTGCTCCGTGAGGGCGATTGGCTCGGCATCGCCACGATGGCGATCGGCCTCTCGTCGCTGCAGGCCGTGCTCGAGGAAGGCAACAAGAACGACTGGTTCGGCTCGCCCTTCATCGTCAAGCTCGCGGTGATCGCGGCCGTCAGCCTCACTCTGTTCGTCTGGATCGAGCTCGTCGTCGAAAAGCCGCTGATCCAGCTGCGCCTCCTGACCCAGCGCAGCTTCGGCTTCGGCACCATCTCGGCGGTGTTCGTCGGCTTCGCGCTGTTCGGCTCGGTCTACCTGCTGCCGGCCTATCTCGGCCAGGTGCAGCGCTACAACGCCGAGCAGATCGGCCAGGTGCTGGCCTGGACCGGCCTGCCGCAGCTGATCCTGATCCCGCTCGTGCCGAAGCTGATGCAGCGTTTCGATCCGCGCTTCATCGCCTTCACCGGCATGATCCTGTTCGCGGTCTCCTCCTTCATGAACATCGCGATGTCGCTCGATTACTCCGGCGACCAGTTCTTCGTCCCGAACATCGTCCGTGCGATCGGCCAGGCGATCATGCTGGCCCCGCTGTCGGCGGTCAGCCTCGGCAGCGTCGCGCCGCAGGATGCGGCGGCGGCCTCCGGCATCTCAAACATGATGCGCAATCTCGGCGGCGCGATCGGCACGGCCCTGCTCGCCACCATCGTCACCAAGCGCGAGCAGTTCCACTCCAACATCATCGGCCAGTCGGTCGACCTCGGCCGCGAGGAAGTGCGCACCCGGATCGCCGAGGTGACCAATTACTTCCTCAGCCACGGCATCTCCGATCCGGCGACCGCGCATCATCAGGCGATCGTGGCGCTCGGCAATATCGTGAAGCGCCAGGCCCTGGTGCTTGGTTTCAGCGACACCTTTGCCGTGATCGGCATCGTGCTGGTGTTTGCCGCGATCGCGATCCTGCTGACCGGCAAGCCGAAGAGTTCGGCCGGCGGCGGCGCGGCGCATTGATCTCTCGTTGATCCCCGGGGCGGCGGCCGAAAGCCGTCGCCCGATTTTCAGCTTGCTTCGCGCAGCTTGAAGCGCTGGATCTTTCCGGTCTGGGTCTTCGGCAGCGCCTCGACGAAGGCGATCGCGCGCGGATATTTGTACGGCGCGATCGCCGCCTTGACGTGATCCTGCAGCAGCTTGACCTCGACATCATCGCAGCGCGCGCCCTGCTTCAGCACGATGAACGCCGAGACGATCTGTCCCCGCTCCTCGTCGGGTGCGCCGATCACAGCGCACTCCGCGACATCGGGATGGCCGAGCAGGGCCGCCTCGACCTCAGGGCCGGCGATGTTGTAGCCCGCCGAGATGATCATGTCGTCGGCCCGCGCCACGAACGACAGCCGGCCGTTCTCGTCGCTGACGAAGGCATCGCCGGTGATGTTCCAGCCGTCGCGGACATATTTGGTCTGCCTGGAATCCGCGAGGTAACGACAGCCGGTCGGACCGCGCACCGCCAGCTTGCCGACCTGGCCCGCCGGCAGCTCGTTCATGTCTTCGTCGACGATTTTGGCCTCGTATCCCGAGACTGGCGTGCCCGTGGTGCCGCCAACGGCGCTGCCGGTGCGGTTGGTGATGAAGATGTGCAGTAGCTCGGTGCTGCCGATGCCGTCGAGGATCGGCTTGCCGGTCTTCTTCGTCCAGCTCTCGAACACCGGCGCCGGCAGCGTCTCGCCGGCCGAGACGGCGAGGCGCAGCGACGACAGATCCGCGCCCTTGTCCATCGCCGCCATCATCGCCCGATAGGCGGTCGGCGCGGTGAAGCAGATCGTCGCCTTGTAGGTTTCGATGATCCGGATCATTTCGCTCGGTGCCGCGTTCTCCAGCAGCGTCGCGGTGGCGCCGAAGCGCAGCGGGAAGATCGCGAGCCCGCCGAGGCCGAACGTGAAGGCAAGCGGCGGCGAGCCGACGAACACGTCGTCCGGTGTGACCTTGAGCACTTCCTTCGCATAACCGTCGGCGACGATCAGGAGATCGCGGTGGAAGTGCATGGTCGCCTTGGGCTCGCCCGTCGTGCCCGACGTGAAGCCGAGCAACGCGACGTCGTCGCGGCCGGTCTTCACCGCATCGAACTTGACCGGCTTGTTCAGCGCGATCCGGTCGAGCTCGGCATCGTGGTTCTGCGTGCCGTCGAAATTGACGACCTGCCTGAGGAACTTGCTGGTCTTGGCGCAGGCCACCAGTTCATCCGCGATGCGGCTGTCGGTCAGCGCCAGCGAGATCTCGGCCTTGTCGACGATCTTGGCCAGTTCGCCGGCGCGCAGCATCGGCATGGTGTTGACGACGACGGCACCGGCCTTGGTCGCCGCGAGCCAGGCCGCGACCAGCGCAGGGTTGTTGCCCGAGCGGATCAGGACGCGATTGCCGGGCTTGACGCCGTAGTTCTCCACCAGCGCATGCGCCAGGCGGTTCGACCAATCAAGCAGTTCCTTGTAGGTGCGCTGACGGCCATTGCCGATCAGCGCGATGCGATCGCCCATCCCCTGCTCGACGATGCGGTCGGTCAGCTCGACCGCGGCGTTGAGATAATCGGGATATTGAAATTCCGGCCGGTCGAGCAGCAGCTGCGGCCATTGCGCTGATGGCGGCAGGTTGCGCCGTGCGAATTCGTCGACATGCCCGGATGGGCCGAGCCCGGGAAATTCACCTGACATTCGATCGCCCCTCGCTTTCCATCCAGAAAGGCCAAGACCAATATCGAGAAGACCAACATCAATATCGAGGACGCCCGGCAGCGTTCCAACCGCCAATCATTTTATACTTAAAATAATTCGGCGCAAGGGTGGAAATCGCGTGGCAATCGCTCGCCGGCCCTTCAGAACCTCAGATTTGCGTAAGCTGCTTCAGCCGCGCGACCATCGCCGAGCCCGGGTCGGCGAGCGGCGCGATCGCGGTGAAATGATTGGCGTCGGGCACAACGCCGAACTGCGTTGCAACGCCCGCTTTGCCCCAGACATCGACGATGGTCCGGCTCTGCCGGTGATATTCCGCGCTCTCGGCGCCGCCGACGACGGCATCGAGCGTCGCGCCCGCAGGCGGCGTCCAGGACAGCGGGCTCGCCGCCCGGGCGGCGGCGCGGTCGAGGCCAAGCGCCTTGTTGATGGAGGTGCCGACCAATGGCTCGAGCTCGAACAGGCCGGAGATCGCGTAAGCAGCCCTGACCAGGTCCTTCGGCAGCGACGCATCATGGGCCGGCCAATCGGTCGCGAGCATGCATGCGGCAAGATGTCCGCCTGCGGAGTGTCCCGACACGACCAGCGGCCGGCCGAGCCTGGCCAGTTCGCGGCACGCCGCACGCATCTCGCCGATGATGGCGTCGACCGTGACATTGGGGCAGAGATCGTAGCTCGGCACCGCGACGCTGATGCCGTGGCCGTTGAGGCCACGCGCGCAGTGGCTGGACGACGAGCCATCCAGCGCCTGCCAATAGCCGCCATGGATGAAGACCACGAGCGGCCCGTCGCGATCGCCTTCGAACAGGTCGATGACGTTGCGGCTGCCCGGACCATAGGTCAGCCGCCGCGGCGGGTGCTGCTCGCGATAGGCCGCGGAGTCCCGCGCCCAGCCGGCCATCAGCGCCGGATTTTCCGGCACCCGCGCCCGGTTGTTGTATTCGACCTCGTAATCGACCTCGGTCACGGCTTAAGCGCTCCTTGCCTTGGCGGAGCGCTGCGCCGAGCCCTTGGCCTTGGCGAGCAGCCGCATCAGTTCGCGGATATCCTTCGGCGAGAGATCGCCGAAGATATCGGCGATCCACTTCTCGTGCTCGGCGGCCATCTTGCGGAATTCGGCGCGGCCGAGTTTTGTGAGTCGGATGAACTGCACGCGGCGGTCCGTCTCCGAGGTGCGGCGATCGAGATGGCCTGATTCAACCAGGCGCTCGACCAGCCCGGTGACGTTGCCGTTCGACACCATCATCCGCTTCGACAGGTCCGACAGCGTCATGCCGTCAGACACCTTGTCGAGCTGGGCCATTAGGTCGAAGCGCGGCAGCGTGACGTCGAACTTCTCGCGCAGCCGGCTGCGCACCTCGCCTTCGATCAGCGTGGTGCAGGTCAAGAGGCGCAGCCACAGCCGCAGCTCGGTGCCGTGATCGTCGGGCAGTTCGACGGCTTTGGTTTCGGAATCGAGGATCATGCGGCGATCGTGCCTCCGCGGCGGGTTCCGGTCTGACCAATTGTTTTGAGCTTCAAGCAATTCGCGGCGTCCCGCAAGGACAATTGCGAATCGCGCCTGATACGCCGGGGCAATCCTGCAATTTCTTTAAACTTCAAGCAATTGGCGCGGCGCTTGCATGTGCGACGCCTGCATGGTCCGCGGCGATCATCCTGACGCAATGCCACATCGCTTGCAGCGGTCGCGCGCGTCAGACTAAGCTGAAGCCAAATCGGCCGCCGAAGCATCAGGCCAATGGTTGGGGGAGTGAGATGAAGCAATTGACAAAGCTCGCGGGATTGGCGGCGCTGCTCGGTGTCGCGGTCACCCCGGCGACCGCGCAGGAGAAGATCAAGATCGGCGTGCTGGTCACGACCTCCGGCCCGGCCGCGGCGCTCGGCCAGCAGGTCCGCGACGGCTTTGCGCTCGCGATCAAGGACCTCGGCGGCAAGATGGCCGGCCGCGATGTCGAGATCGTCAACGCCGACGACGAACTGAAGCCCGACGGCGCGGTGGTCAAGGTGCGCGGCCTGCTCGAGCGCGACAAGGTCGACTTCGTGGTCGGCCCGATCTTCTCCAACATCCTGCAGGCGATCCACCGCCCGGTCACCGACAGCAAGACCTTCCTGATCAGCCCGAACGCAGGCCCTTCCAGCTATGCCGGAAAGGAGTGCAACCCGTTCTTCTATGTGACGTCGTACCAGAACGACCAGGTGCACGAGATCCTCGGCAAGGTGGCGCAAGACCGCGGCTACAAGCGCGTCTACCTGCTGGTGCCGAACTATCAGGCCGGCCGCGACTCCGTCGCCGGATTCAAGCTCGACTACAAGGGCGAGATATCAGAGGAATCCTACACGCCGCTGAACACGCTGGATTTCCAGCCCGAGCTGTCCAAGATCGCCGCGCTGAAGCCGGACGCGCTGTTCACCTTCATGCCGGGCGGCATGGGCGTGAACCTCGTGAAGCAATACAAGCAGGCCGGCACCACGGTGCCGGTGCTCTCCGCCTTCACCGTCGACGAATCCACCCTGCCCGCGCAGCAGGACGCAGCGGTCGGCATGTTCGGCGGGGCGAACTGGGCGCCTGATCTCGACAATCCCCAAAGCAAAAAGTTCGTCGCGGCCTATGAGGCGGCCTACAACGGCGTGCCAGGCACCTACGCCATGCAGGCCTATGACGCCGCGCTGTTGATCGACAGTGCGGTCAAGGCCGTGAAGGGCGACCTCTCCAACAAGGACGCGGTCGCGGCCGCGCTGAAGAAGGCCGACTTCACCTCGCTGCGCGGTAACTTCAAGTTCAGCAACAACGGCTATCCGATCCAGGATTTCTACCTCACCAAGGTCGCGAAGCGGCCGGACGGCAAATTCCAGACCGAGATCGTCGATAAGGTGTTTTCGAATTATGGCGACCGCTACGCCAAGGACTGCGCGGCAAAGTAAGGCGTTCAAAGCGTTTTCGAGCGAAGTGGATACCGGTTCGCGTGAAGAAAACGCGTCAAATGGAAACATGGAGCAAGCATGAGCATGAAAGACGAGATCGCCGGCATCACCCGCGCCAATGATGGCATCCAGGGCATTTCCTGGAGGATCCTCGGCCAGACCTACGTGCCGAAGAGCCGCACCGAGCATTCATTCTCCTGGCACGCCACCTTCCCGCCGGGCACCTTCGTTCCTCCGCATATCCACCCCGACCAGGACGAGTACCTCTACATCCTCGAGGGCAAGCTCGACTTCATGCTCGACGGTGCCGATGAATCCGCAACTCCTGGCGATCTGGTTCGGCTGCCGATGGGCAAGCCGCACGGCATCTTCAACAAGTCGCAGCAGGCGGCCAAGACGCTGTTCTGGGTGTCGCCGACGCGCCGGCTCTACGACCTGTTCTGGGCGATCCACAACATGAAGGAGCAGAACCCGGATGACGTGGTGCGGCTCGCCGCCGAGCACAACATCCACTTCCTCCCGCCGCCTCCGGCTTAAGTTACGCGGAGACCCATTTCCGTCATCCTGAGGAGCGCGTAGCGCGTCTCGAAGGATGCACGGCCCCGCTGGTGGCCGTCGACCCTTCGAGACGCGCGCAAGTGCGCGCTCCTCAGGGTGACGGATCGGATGTTGCCTTCTCAGCACGAAGGTCAGCAGTCTGGGCTCCGATGCGCTCTCCTCCCGGAGTCTTTCCTACTGCCGCGCCACCACGCGCGCGGCAAAGCCGGCTTTCGCGGCATAACCACGCACGATCGCCTCGCGCGCCTCGTAATTGAGAATGGTGTCGACGTCGGTAAAGCCCTGCGGCGCGAGTTGCTCGACGGCGTCGATCACGCCTTCCGGCCCGCCGCGGCGGTTGGAGGCGACGATGTCGGCGGTCATCGGCAGCCGCTGCCGCTCATAGGCCGCCAGCGCCTGGCGCGGGTGCTCCGATCGCGCCAGCATGTCGGCCAGGCAGCGCGCATCGAGAATGGCCTGCGATGCGCCGTTGGAACCGACCGGATACATCGGATGCGCGGCGTCGCCGAGCAGCGTGACGCGGCCGCTCGACCAATACGGCAAGGGATCGCGGTCGCAGCACGGATACTCCCAGAACTCCGGCGTCGCGTTGATCAGGCCGGTAAAGTCGACCTGCGGGATCGTGAAGCTCGTGACATAGGGCATCATCTCGTCGCGCCGGCCGAGATTGGACCAGCCCTCGCGGCGCGGCGGCGGCGAGGTGCCATCGCCGATCCGCACCAGCACCGCCCAGTTGGTGAGGCGGCTTGCCGGGCTCGAGCCCGGCGCGATCGGATAGATCACGGCCTTGGCGTTCAGGCCGCCGGCGATGATCATCGAGCGCCCGGTCAGGAAGGCCGGCCAATCGGTTGCGCCGCGCCACAGCATCAGGCCGTTCCAGCATGGCCCGCCCTCATCCGGAAACAGCATCTCGCGCACCTTCGAGTGGATGCCGTCGGCACCGATCAGGATGTCGCCGCGCGCCGTGTGCACATGGGCGCCACTGCGATCGAAGAAATAGGCCGAGACGCCGCCCTCGTCCTGGGTGAAGGAGCCGAGCCGGCAGCCGGTGCGGATCGCATCCGCGCCAAGCCGGTCGATCACGGCCTGATGGATCACGCTCTGCAGGCGGCCGCGATGGATCGAGAATTGCGGCACGTCGTGGCCGGCATCGAGCCCGCGCTTCTCGTGCCAGACCTGCTGACCATGCCGCGTCAGATAGAACAGCTCATAGGTGCGGATCGCCACCTCGTCGAGCTTGTCGAGCAAACCAAGCCCCGCCAGCTCGCGGATCGCATGCGGCAGCGTGTTGATGCCGACGCCGAGCTCGCGGATCGTGTCGGACTGCTCGTACAGCTCGCAACTGATGCCGCGCGAGCGCAGCATCAACGCAGTGGTGAGGCCTCCGATTCCGCCTCCGACGATAATCGCCTTCATCGTCCTCACCTCCACTCACACCAGGACGCTTTTACGCTTTCGCCTAGGGTCGCACGCCCGCTCGCCCGGCCGCAAGCGGGTTTGTCGCCCGGGACTCGGGCCTGCAGAAGGTGTTTTCGCTTAGGCTTAACATTGGCTCAGCGCTCTCCAATGCGTTCCCGTCACCCTGAGGAGCCGCGAAGCGGCGTCTCGAAGGGTCGACGGCCACAGTCCGGGCCGTCGATCCTTCGAGACGCGCGTTCCGCGCTCCTCAGGATGACGGATTACGCCCATGTTTATTCCGATCAATCCGGCACCACCGCAATTGCCTGGATTTCCACCTTGGCGCGGTCCTCGATCAGGCCGGCAACCTGGATCGCGGTCATCGCCGGAAAGCGCCGGCCAATGATGTCGCGATAGACCGTGCCGATCTCCTTCAGCCGCGCGGAATATTCCTTGCGGTCGAGCAAGTACCAGGTCATCGACACGATGTGCTCGGGCCCGGCGCCGCCGGCGGCGGCGACTGCGACGATGTTGCGCAGGGTCTGGCCGATCTGCGCCACGAGATCGTCGGTCTCGAACACACATTGTCCGTTCCAGCCGATCTGGCCGGCGATGAACAGCTGTTTGCCGCGCGCGGCCATGCCGTTGGCGTAGCCGATCGGCTTGGCCCATCCTTCCGGTTGCAGGATCTCGATCATCTCAATTGCCCTCGAAGGCCGGTTTCTGCTTCGCGGCGAACGCCTCGAAGGCGCGGCGGAAATCGCCGGTGACCATGCAGATCGCCTGCGCCTGCGCTTCCGACTCGATCATCTCGTCGACGCCCATCGCCCATTCCTGGTTGAACATCGTTTTCGTCACGCCATGCGCGAACCACGGCCCATCCGCGAGCGAGTGCGCCAGTTCTTGCGCGGCACCGGCGAGCTCCGCCGGCGGCACCAGGCGGTTGTGGAAGCCCCACGCAAAACCTTCCTCGGCACTCATCGCACGCCCCGTGTAGAGCAGATCGGCGGCATGGCCCTGCCCGATCACGCGCGGCAACAACCCGCACGCGCCCATATCGGCGCCGGCGAGGCCGACGCGGGTGAACAGGAACGCGGTCTTGGCCTGCGGCGTTGCCAGCCGCAGGTCGGACGCCAGCGCCAGCATCGCGCCGGCCCCGGCGCAGATGCCGTCGATCGCGGCGACGATGATCTGCGGGCATTTGCGCATCGCCCGCACCACCTCGCCGGTCATCCGCGTGAAGGCGAGCAGGTCCGGCATCGCCATCCGCGTCAGAGGCTCGATGATCTCGAACACGTCGCCGCCGGAGCAGAAGTTACCCTCGGCGCCGGTCAGCACGATCGCGCGGACATCGGAGGCGTATTTGAGATTGGTGAAGTGATCGCGCAGCTCCTCGTAGGACTCGAAAGTCAGCGGGTTCTTCTTGTCCGGCCGGTTCAGCGTGATGGTCGCGACACGGCCGCTCGCATCGACCTGCCAGCGGAAGTGCTTTGCGGGATAATCCTTGAACGGCCGGAGCTTTGCTTTCATCTCGGACATGACGTGTTCCTTCACCCGGTAAAGACTTCGCCGCCGGCGACCGCGACGGCTTGTCCGTTGATTGACGATGCAGTCTCGGAGGCAAGCCAGAGGACGGCGTCGGCGACCTCCTCGGGCGTGACCAGCCGCTGCATCGGATTGACTTTTGCCAACGCGGCGCGCGCTTCCTGTTCGCTGCGGCCGGTCTTGGCGACGATGTTCGCGGCGGCATCCGCCACCAGCGGCGTATCGGTGTACCCCGGGCAGACCGCATTCACGGTGACGCCGCGCCGTGCATATTCCAGCGCCAGCGAGCGCGTGAGGCCGATGACGCCGTGCTTGGCCGCGACATAGGCCGAGACGTAGGCATAGCCGGTGAGACCCGCGGTCGAGGCGACATTGATCACGCGTCCGCGGCCGCGCTGCGCCATGCCGGGCAACACGGCATGCGTCACCAGGAATACGCTGGAGAGGTTGCTCGCCAGCATGTCGGCCCAGAGCGCCGCGTCGGTCTTGTCGAACGGCGCGCTCGCGGCCTTGCCTGCATTGTTGACGAGAATATCGATCGGGCCCGCCTCAGCCTCGATCTGCGCGACACCCTTGTTCACCGCAGCTTGATCGGTCACGTCGATCGAAACAATGGCGCCGCCCTGCTTGTCGAGCGATGCCGCCGTCGCTTTTAGCGCGTCGATCCGCCGCCCGGCGATGCTGACGCGCACGCCGGCTTTTGCGAGCGCGATTGCCGTCGCGGCGCCGATGCCGGAACCGGCACCGGTCACCAGCGCATGTGCGTTGGGCCAGAACCTCATCATGCCTTCACTCCCGCAGCCGCGCGTTCGAGATTGGCCTCGTATTGCGACTTGCCCGACAGGTACTGCTTCGGCCACGCGATCTGCTTGACACCAATCTTGGCGGCTTCATGCAGCGTCCAGGCCGGATCGGCGAGATGCGGCCGCGCGATGGCGCAGAGATCGGCGCGGCCGGCGGCGATGATCGAGTTGGCGTGATCCGCCTCCGAGATTGCACCGACCGCGATGGTGGCGATGCCGACCTCGTTGCGGATCTTGTCGGCGAACGGCGTCTGGTAGAGCCGGCCATAGACCGGATGGTCGTCGGCCCAGACCTGGCCCGAGGAGCAGTCGATCAGATCGGCACCCGCCTGCTTGAACAATTTCGCGAAGGCCAGCGCATCCTCGGGCGTATTACCGCCCTCGGCCCAGTCGTGACACGACAGGCGGACCGACATCGGCTTGTCCTCCGGCCACACCGCACGGATGGCGCGGAACACCTCCAGCGGATAACGCGCGCGGTTCTCGATCGATCCGCCATACGCGTCGGTGCGGCGGTTGGTCAGCGGCGAGAGGAAGCTCGACAGCAGATAGCCGTGCGCGCAGTGCAGCTCGAGGATATCGAAACCCGCGGCAGCCGCGCGCCTGGCTGCGGCGACGAACTGGTCGCGTACCTCGTCCATCTCGGCGCGGTTCATCGGCTCCGGGATCTGGCCGTCGGCCAGATAAGGCACTGACGAAGCCGACACCAGCGGCCAGTTATGATCCGGCAGCGCTTCGTCCATGCCCTCCCAGGCGACCCGCGTCGAGCCCTTGCGGCCGGCATGGCCGAGCTGGATGCCGATCCTGGCTTGCGAATTCTGGTGCACGAAGTCGACGATGCGCTTGTAGGCCGCCGCCTGCGCGTCGTTCCAGAGGCCGCAGCAGCCGGGCGTGATCCGCGCCTCCGGCGAGACGCAGGTCATCTCGGTAAAGAGAAGGCCGGCGCCGCCGAGCGCGCGGGAGCCGAAATGCACCAAATGGAAGTCGGTCGGCACGCCCTCCTCGGCCGAATACATCGCCATCGGCGAGACGATGATCCGGTTGTGAAGCGACAGGCCGCGGATCCGGAACGGCGTCAGCATCGGCGGCGTGACGCGGTCGTTGGTCGCGGCCACGCCGCTGCGCTCCGCGAACCAGCGCTCATAGCCCTCGAGCCAGGTCTTGTCGCGCAGCCGCAGGTTCTCGTGGCTGATGCGCTGCGAACGGGTCAGCAGCGAATACATGAACTGCTCCGGCTCGAGCGTATCGGCATAGCGCGAGCCGACCACCTCGAACCATTCCATCGCGTTGCGCGCGGCGTTCTGGATCCGCGCCACGTCGACCCGGCGCAGCTCCTCGTAAGCCTTGAGTACTGTGGGAGTACTGTCCCGCGTCGCGCCGTGGATCTTGAACTGGTTGGTCAGCTCGATCGCATCCTCCAGCGCGAGCTTGGTTCCCGAGCCGATCGCGAAATGCGCGGTGTGGGCGGCATCGCCCATCAGCACGACATGGCTGTTGCCGTTAAACGCGGTCCATTTGCCGCAGATCAGCCTGGGGAACGACAGCCAGGCCGAGCCGCGCAGATGTCGCGCGTTCGAGACCAGATGATGCCCCTCGAGGATTTCCGCGAACACGTTCTCGCAGAATGCGATGGAGTCGCCCTGCTCCATCTTGTCGAGGCCGTGGGCGAGATAGGCCTCCTCGGTGGTCTCGACGATGAAGGTCGCCGCGCCCTCCTCGAATTTGTAGATGTGCGCCTGGAACCAGCCGTGCTCGGTCTTGCGGAAATCGAAGGTGAAGGCGTCGAACGGACGGTTGGTGCCGAGCCAGATATAGCGGTTCGGCCGCATCAGCATGTCGGGCTGGAAAGCCTCGGTGTATTTGGTGCGGATCTTCGAGTTGACGCCGTCGCATGCCACGATCAGATCGGCATCGGGGAACTCGAGATCGGAATTCACCTCGCGCTCGAAGATCAGCTCGACGCCGAGCTCCTCGGCCCGCGCCTGCAGGATGTTGAGCAGTCGCTTGCGGCCGATGCCGACGAAGCCGTGGCCGGTGGTGCGCATGCGGCGGCCCTTGATCAGGACCTCGATGTCGTCCCAGTGGTTGAAGGCCTGCTCGATCGTATCAGCGGTGACCGGATCCCATTTGCGCATGTTGTCCATGGTCGCATCCGAGAACACCACGCCGAAGCCGAAGGTGTCGTAGGGCCGGTTGCGCTCGACCACCGAAATGACGTGCGCGGGATCCAGCATCTTCATCAGGATGCCGAAATAAAGCCCGGCCGGCCCGCCTCCAATGCAAACGATACGCATGGCGTTCTCGCCTTTCCGTTTGAGCATGATCGCCTCGGAAAACCGGGTGCCACTCTTCCGGATCATGCTCTGGCTTCGGCGACCGGGGGCATTTCCCATCGGAGCCGATGGGGGATATTATTTTATACTTAAAATAATTGTCAAGGGCGGGCTCGCACATGTGCAACTGTCGTCCCTGCGAAAGCAGGGATCCATAACCCCAGGCCTTTGTTGGTGAAATAAGCTGTGGCCCCGGCGCCGCGAACCAAAAGCGATCGGCGGCTATGGGTCCCTGCTTTCGCAGGGACGACACCGAGTTTGGTGCACGACCGGTGACCACGCATTGCATACGCGCGGCACGCGGCGGCAAGCGCAGACGGACGTGGATTGCTTCGTCGCCGTCGCTCCTCGCAATGACGCCGATGCCAGGCCGCGCTGCGAGCCCTCAATGCACCGCGGCGTACAGGATCTTGTCCTGCGTCGCATCCGCCGCGTCGAACTCGGCGACGATGCGGCCGGTGCGGGCGACCAGGATGCGGTCGGAGACCGCGAGGATCTCCGGCAGATAGGACGAGATCACCACCACCGCCTTGCCCTCGTCGGCGAGACGGCGGATTTCGCCGTGGATGTGCGGGATGGTGCCGACGTCGACGCCGCGCGTCGGCTCGTCGAAGATGATGATCGAGGGGTCCTGCACCAGGGTCTTGGCCAGCACCACCTTCTGCTGGTTGCCGCCGGACAGCTCGATGATCCTGGCCTTGCGCTGCAATGCGCTGATCTTCAGCCGATCGACCCAGTAGCTGGCGAGCTTGCTGCGCCGCGCGCGCGACAACAGGAAGCTCCAGCCCTTTCCGGTGGCGAGGCTGCCGATATAGACGTTGTCGTCGACCACCATGGTCTCGAAGAAGCCGTTGGCCTTGCGGTCCTCGGTGATGTAGGCGATGCCGTCATTGATCGCCTGCCGCGGCACGCGGTAGCGGATCGGCTTGCCGCGCAGCCGGATGATACCGCCATTGACCAGATTGCGCTTCAGCGCGCCGTAGATGATCTTGGCGATCTCGGTGCGGCCGGAGCCGATCAGGCCGGCGATGCCGACCACCTCGCCGGCATAGACCGAGAACGACATGTTCTTGACCGCCATGCCCATGGTGACGTTCTCGACCGTCAGCACCTTCTCGCGGCGCTGATGGGTTTTCGCCTTGCCGCCATAGACCGCCTGCGCCACCTCGCGGCCGACCATGTGCTGCACCAGCGCATCGCGGGTCAGCTGCCTGGCCGGCGCCGTGATCACCAGCTTGCCGTCGCGCAGCACGGTGATGCGGTCGGCGATCTGCAGCGACTCCTCCAGCGCATGCGAGATGTAGATGATCGAGACGCCGCGGGCGCGCAGATCGCGCACCAGATGGAAGAAGTGGACGATCTCCTCCGGCGTCAGCGACGCGGTCGGCTCATCGAAGATGATGATGCGCGCCTTGTTGTAGATCGCGCGCGCGATCTCCACCATCTGCTTCTTGGCGGTGCCGAGCAGCGCGACCGGCGTTGCCGGATCGACGTGGAAGTTGAGCGACTGCAACAGCTGCTGGGCCTGGATGTTCAGGGTGCGGAAGCGCGTCAGCAGCTTTTCGTTGCCGAGCTCGATGTTCTGCGCGGCAGTCATGGTCGGCACCAGGCTGGTCTCCTGATAGACCATGCAGATGCCGGCATTGAGCGCGTCGCGCGGCTGCTCGAAACCGGTCGGCTTGCCGTCGAGCAGATAGTCGCCGGAGGTGAGCTGGATCGCGCCCGCGATCGCCTTGCACAGCGTCGATTTGCCGGCGCCGTTCTCGCCGACCAGCGCATGCACCTCGCCGGGATAGAGGTCGAAATTGACGCCCTCGATGGCGTGGACGCCGCCATAGATCTTCGAGCCGTTGGTGATCCGCAGCACCGGCTCGCGGGCTGCGGAGGTCTCGGCCGTCTTGGCGCCGGGGGCCGCCTGCATCACACCGTCATTCATCGCAGCTCTCCCGTAGTGCGCAGCAGGCGTCCGGCGCCGCGCGCCGCGATCACGACGCCCGATGGCGTGGCGCAGGCGGCGGTGATGCCGTGGAAGCGGCCGCCGGCGCGGCTGTGCAGGCTGTCGGTCGCATCGCCCTCGGCATCGAGATGCACCAGCAGACCGTAGGAGCGCGGCGGCGCCCACGGCTTCTGGATGCCGAGCGCCTTGACGCTGCCGATCTGCATCGGCTCGAGGCAATCGCTGCCGCCGGCGAGCGCCGGCGCGACCCAGTAATCGGGCGGCATCGTCGCCATCATCTCCTCGCGGAAATCGTCTTCCTTGAGCACGAACTCGATCAGATGGGTGCGGCGGGCGAAGATGCCGAGCAGCATGCCGCCGTGGCCGTCCGGATGCAGCCGCGCCGGATAGCCCGGCATGTTGGCGGCGACGGTCTCACGCGGACCCAGCCCGTTGCCGCCGAGCGCGAACCGGCTGAGACGATGCGCCCAGCTTTCGGTGAGCCAGAGGCTGTTGCCGTCGGCCGAAACACTGACGCCATAGGGATAGGGCAGATCGCGCAGCAGCACCTGCGGATTGTCGAGGCCGGCGCCGCAGCTGATGAGGCGGCCATTGGCGCGCTTTTCCATCAGGTCGTGCCGCCATTCGCCCGGGCGTCGGCCGGCGCTGCCTTCGACGGCATAGATGCGGCCATCGGGCGCCGCCGTCACCGACAGCAGCCCGGTGAGCGCGCTGCCGCCGGCAGCATTCAGCCAGCGCGGATCGGGCTTCGCCGGATCGATCGCGGCAAGGCCCCTGCCCGCGACGCAGACCAGGAGGCGGCCGTCCGGATGCAGCGCGAGCCCGCCGGCATCGTCCTCGAACTCGGCGACGACTGTACTTGTCGACAAGTCCTTGCCGCCGAGCTTCAGCACCCGGCTTCCTGCGGAAACATAGACCGTGCCGTCGCCGGCGGCGATCACGTCGTCGATGCCGGGCAGCGGCTCGCCGATCGGGGTGGCAGCGTCGAGCCGGTCGTTCGGGCTCAGCGCGCCGTCGAGCGGCGGGATCGCGTTCTGGCCGCCGTCGCGGTCGATGACGCTGCGGATGTCGCGCAGCAGATGATCGAAAAATCCCATTACGTCGTCACCCTGCTTTTCGCGCCCCAATAGGCATCGTAGCCGGTCCAGCTGTCGTCGACGCCCTCGAGCTTGATGCGGCCGATCCGGTTGTTCTCGAGCCCGCCGAGATAGAGATAGCCCTGATGCTCGCGCATCGAGGTCAGGGTCGAATGCGAGATGCCGGTCGGGTCCCACCAGGATTCCAGCGCCTCGCCCTTTTCGTTGAACTTCAGCACGCAGCCATGGTTGAGCGCCGGCGCCAGCCATTCGTCGGTCGGCACCTGCTTCACCATGCGCAGCCGGAAGCCGGGTTTTCGCGCGGCAAGGTCGAATGTCGGTGTGCGGATGCCGACCAGCGCCAGCCAGTAGGTGCCGTCGGAAGCGCGGTTGATGTTGTCGGGGTTGCCCGGCAACTCATCCATCAGCACTTCGGTCTTGCCCTTGTTCGGTCCCGCGATCCAGTGGCGGAACACCTTGCAGAGCGAGGTCGACGCGATCAGGATCGACTTGCCGTCATGCGAGACGCAGATCCCGTTCGGGAAATAGAAGTGGTTGATCACCGTGCGGGTGGTCTTGGTCGCCGGGTCGTAGCAGACCACACGGCCGTTCGGCCGGCCCTCGAGGATGTCGAGGGTGTTGGTGGTCATCTCGTAGCGCGTGGTGCAGTCGCTGAAATAGATCTTGCCGTCGGGCGCGATGTCGAGGTCGTCGGCCATGCGCAGGCGGCTGTCGTCGTTCAGCTTGTACCATGTGCGGTTGGTCTCGTCGGTGACCTTGAAGATGCCGCCATCGGGCGCGACGCCGTAGACGCCCATGCCGGCGACCGCGACGATCAGATTCTCGTCGCGATCGAACTGCATGCCGAGCGGCCGGCCGCCGATATGGGCGAACACCTCGCGGGTCTTGAAGTCAGGCCCGGAGAAACGGATCACATTGCCGTCGCGGGTCGAGCCGTAGAGCCGGCCTTGGCGGTCGAGGATGACGTCCTCGGGCCCCTCGACCTGATCGACACCGATCGCCTGCGCCTTGATCAGCCGGTCGTTCTGCGCGTAGGGCGACGCCGCGCCGGGCTGCACCGCGGGCGCCGAGGCGAGCGGCACGAAGGCCGGATTGACATAGATCTTCTGGATCGCCTTGCCGCGGTTCTTCGACCATTTGACGTCGATGCCGACGGCGGCGAGCAGGATCATGCCCGTCACCGCCGAGGTGACGTAGCCCGGGATGCCCATCCGCACGAGGCCGTTGATCAACAGGAAGATGATCAGCGCGCCGATCATCGCCCGCCACACCGTGCCCTTGCCGCCGGCCAGCGACACGCCGCCGAGCACGACAGCGGTCAGCGCCTGGAACTCCCACCCCACGCCGGTGGTGGAATCCGTCGAGGATTGCCGCGCGGCGTAGAAGATGCCGCTCGCCGCGCACAGCGTTCCCGACAGCACATAGGTCATGAACAGCATCACGCGGACGCGAATGCCGGCGTGGCGCGCCGCCTTGCGGCTGGCGCCGATCGCGGTGAGATGCCAGCCGTAGCGCGAGCGCGACAGGAAGATGTGGCAGATCAACAGCACCACGAACAGCGTCGCCGCATTGACGGGAATGCCGAGCACGCTGCCGCCGCCGATGAAATCCCAGGCGTCGCTCTCAACCGAGTTGGTCGCGAACACCTGGGCGTAGCTGGTATTGAGCAGGTTCACCGAGGCGCGCAGGATGATCAGCGTCACCAGCGTGGTGAGGAACGGCCGCGTCTTCAGGAAGCCGATCAAGAAGCCGTTGATGCTGCCGAGCAGCGCACCGACCAGAAGCGTCGCCGGCACGGCGAGGCCGACCGGCCATTCGCGCACCAAGAGGAAATACAGCGCCGCGAAATTGCACAGCGCGAAGATCGCGCCGACCGAGAGGTCGATGCCGCCGGTGACCAGGCAGAAGCCCATCGCGAGCGCGACGAAACCGAATTCGGCGAACAGCCGCAGCAGCGACACCGAGTTCTGCACCGAGGCGTAGTCGGGAATGGTGAGCGCGAAATAGGTCCACAGCCCGATCATCACGGTGAAGGGAACCACCGGCTCGAACCACTGTTTCAGCAGCAGCTCCGACAGCAGGAGCCGGGGTGAAAACCGCCGCACCGATGCGGCAAAGGAATCAACGGCCATCGACATCGCCAAAGCACCCTCTTGATTGAGCACGATCTTGCGGAAAACCGGCTTCCACTTTTCCGGATCGTGCTCGTGATTGAGCACGATCTTGCGGAGAGCCGGCTTGCACGTCCCGGATCATGCTCCTGGTCATGACGCGATCGGCCATCGCATCGCGACCTCGTCCCTTGATGAACACGCTCTCCGCGAACGCTGCGCGTCGGTCGGAGAAAAACCGGCTCCACCTTGCCGGATCGTGCTCTTTGATACAGCCGGCGCGGGAATGCCCCCCGCGCCGGCTGTCCGCGCCTTGTTAATTTTTCTTGGGTAGCGCGAAGCAGTTGGCGCCCGAGGCGTTGGACTTATCGAGCCAGATCGGCCGCGTGTAATAGACGAGATTGCGGCTGCCCGGCTTCTCGCCCGATACCAGCAGGGTCTCGGCCGCGAACATTAGGTCGTGGCCCTGCTCGGTCGCCTTGTAGCTCAGGAACTTGTAGAAATTGCCCGAATTGACCTGGTCGCAATCGAGCTGCGAGCCTTCACCGGAGGCGAACACCTTCACATCGTCGATCTTGCCGGCATTGCGGATCGCCTGCGCCGCGCCCGACTCCATGATGCCCCAGAACCCGATCGAGGCGCAGAGGTCGGGATGCTGCTGGATCACCGTCGCGGTGACGTTGAGCGCGGTGTTGGCGTCCCAGTTCGCGGCCTGGTTCGAGACCACCTTGATGTTCGGATCCTTGTTCAACACCTCCATGATGCCGCCGACCTGATCGACGCTGGCGGCCGCGGTCAGTTCACCCTGCACGATCTGGACCTTGCCCGACTTGCCCGAGCCGGTGCCGCAGGCCTTCACGGCTTCGTTCGCCAGCATCCTGCCGATCTCGCGCCAGTCGGCGCCGACAAAGGCGCCGGACTTGTAGTTCGAGGACATGTTGATCTGGATCACATGCGTGCCCTGGCTTTCGGCGCGCTTCAGATCCTTCATCAACAGCGTGACGCTCGGATTCTGCACGATCAGCACGTCGGGCTTCTGGTCGACCAGCGCGGTCAGGGCCTGCTGCATTGCCGAGGGGTTGTTGTTGGGATCGCGCACGACATATTTCATGCCGCGCCACTCGGCTTCCTCCTGCACCACCCGGCCCCATTCGTCGGACAGCGGCACGCCGAGCGCGATCGGCAGATAGGCGATCGTCTTGCCCTGCAGCGCCTTGTCGTAGACGGCACGCAGCTCGCGCGCGGTCTTGGTGCCTTCCTCCTGCCCCGATGCCGCGAACGGCATCGCGGCCAGCGTCACGCCGGCCAGCAGGATCGTCCAGAATTTTGTTGTCGTCTTCATCGTCTCCCTCCACAAAGCAGTTTCTTTTGATTGATTTATTTGACGCAGCGGCCGGCTCAGTCGCCTCGTCTCAGTCCCCTTGCCGCGCGGTCTCCTCGTCGCGGGGATGCAACCAGTTGTCGAGCACGATGGCGGCCAGCAGCACCACGCCCTTGATGATGTTCTGCACCTCGCTGTTGACGTCCATGATGGTGAAGGCGTTGAGCAGCGTGCCGATCAGGATGCAGCCGACCACGACGCTGAACACGCTGCCGCGGCCGCCGATCAGGCTGATGCCGCCGATCACGACGACGAGCACGACGTCGAAGATCATGGTGCCCTGGGTGATCGCCATCTGCATGCTGCCCGTGGTGCCGACCCAGACCAGGCCCGCAATCCAGGCGAGCAGTGCAACCAGCACGTGCTCGAGCACGATCAGCGGCCGCAGCGCGACGCCGGTCAGCCGCGCGGCCTCCGGATTATCGCCCTGCGAATAGATGAAGCGGCCGATCGAGGTGCGCGACAGGAACAAATGCATCGCGATTGCACAGGCCGCGAACACCAGGATCGGAACCGGGATGCCGAACAGCCGTCCGGCGCCGAGATACATCAGTCCCGGCGCATCCTTCGGCGCATAGACCACCCAGGCCGGCGCGATCCAGAAGGCAAGGCCATAGATCACGAAGCCGGCAGCCAGCGTCACGAACAGCGCCGGCGCCTCGACGAAGGCGACCATCACGCCGTTGACGACGCCGATCAGCACCGCGATCGCCAGCGCCAGCAGCGCTGCCGTGAAAACAGGCATGCCGTTCTGCATGTAGATCAAAGCGATCGCCCAGGAACCCGCCATGATCGCGACCTCGGAGAGGTCGATGCCGCGGCTGATCACGATCAGCCCCATGCCGAGGCCGAGCACGCCGAGGATGGAAATACTCCGCAACAAATTCAGGAGATTGGAGACGGTGGCAAAGCCGTTCAGCGTCAGCCCGAACACGATCAGGAGCGCGATGGTGATCAGGAGCACGATCTGCTCCTGGCTCGGCTTCGCAAACATTGCGCCCAGGCGAGATGATGCCGCAGGGACAGCAACGCCGCGCGATGGCGATTGCACGCTCATCGTTTCCTCCAGGTATTATTTTGCTTGAGACTTTAAGAGTGCCGATTAGTATTCGTCAAATGCATTCGACGGATACGGATTGATCATTTCCATGCATGTACGCGACGTCGATCTGAACCTGTTCGTCGTGTTCGACGCGATCTATTCCGAGGGCGGCGTCAGCCGCGCCTGCTTCCGCCTCAACCTGACCCAGCCCGCGGTCAGCCATGCGCTGAGCCGGCTGCGCGCGATGTTCAACGATCCGCTGTTCGTGCGCCGCAACCACGTGATGACGCCGACCCCGCTGGCACGGCAGATCATCACCACGGTGCGCCAGGCGCTCAACGGCCTCGAGACGACGCTGACCCACACCCACCGGTTCGATCCGGCGCAGACGCCCAAGCGGTTCGTGATCGGGCTGCGCAACAATCTGGAGGCGCCGATGCTGAGCGCGCTGGTCAACCGGATCAGCACGGTGGCGCCGCTGGTGGAGATCGCCACCGTGCGCAGCGAGCGCAACAATCTCGAGCGCGAGCTTGCCGCCGGCACCCTCGACGTCGCGATCGATACGCTGTTGCCGCTATCGGCGGAGGTGCGGCGCGAGCAGATCCTGACCGAGCATATCGCGGTGTTCGCGCGGCGCGGCCACCCCGAGCTCGGCAGCCGGCTCGACAAGAAGGCTTATTTGCGCATGGAGCATGTCTGCGTGACGTCGCGGCGCAGCGGCCTGTCGTTCGAGGATTTTCAGCTCCAGCGCCTCGGCCTGACCCGCACTGTTCGCCTGACCTGCCAGAATTTCGCAACCGCCTGCCACGTCGTGAGCCGCAGCAACATGCTGCTGACCGCGTCGGAGAGCGCCGCTTCCGTGCTGGAAGATCCCGGGCTGCTGCAGTGCTTCCCCTGCCCGTTCCCGATCAGTCCGCACGTCAATTATCTCTACTGGCACGCCACAGCCGAGGACGACACCACCAATCAATGGCTGCGCGAGCAGCTGCGCGCGGCCGCGGCGTTGCTGGCCGGCAGCCGCTTCAGCAAGAAGAATCGCCGCGCAGTGAAAGCGCGCCCCAGGGTCGGCATCCCGCTGCCAACCAGCCTCGCCGCGGAATAGCGGCGCGCTATCGAGCCGCAAAGGCAGTGGGCTCCCTCTCCCGCTTGCGGGGGAGGGCTGGGGCTGTCCCTTATACACATCTGACGCTGCCGACGATCGCATAAGTGTAAATCACGTTGGTAGCC
>NZ_JBXEJO010000019.1:0-123468 GCF_056837965.1 Bradyrhizobium ferriligni | reverse complement strand
CGGCGCCGGTTGCATAGACGACCGTGGAATTGGCGCCTGCGAGGGCCTGGGCGACGGCAAGCCTTGCGACATTGCTGCGCTCTCGGCGAATAGCGGTCGGCGCCTCATGGCTGGGAACGGAAAAATTGAAATTCACGCTGCGGGTTGCTCCGCCGTTAGATGTGCGTCGACGAGACGTCGTCGATCAGACCGGTGGCGGTCCACCGGGCCGTGGATCACCACGTCGGAGTTAAGGAGAAATCGCTGGACTTTTCCCTCTACAGATTGCCAATTTATGTCGATGAAACGTCACCTTTCGCTAAGGAATGCCGGCTGGAAGACGGTCGATGCCCCGCACGGCCTCGGCTCGCCGAAGCCTTTGATCGTTCGGGTGCAGTCACTTCCCGCGAGGAGCTACTTCGCCGAACACAGTCACAGCTGGAATCAGCTCGTCTACGCGATCTCAGGCGCGCTCACCGTGAACGCGGATGGACGGAGCGTCGTCATTTCTCCGGAACAGGCCGTCTGGCTGCCGGCCGGTACGAAGCATTCGGTCGGCTCCCTGATGGGAGCGGAATTCCGCAGCCTCTGGGTCGCCAATGCTGCCAGCCAAGGTATGACTTCCGGCACGACGGTCATCCATGTGTCCCCGCTCCTGCGGACTCTCATCGTGGAAGCCGCGTCGCTGAAAAGCGAGGATCGTCACTACGCCGCTCGCGTCATCGCACTCATCCTCGATCAGTTGCGGCGGGCGACGCCGATCTCCGCAGCGTTACCTTGGCCCACCCACCCGGGCTTGCTGACACTCTGTGAAACCCTCTACGCCGATCCCGCGAATCCTCGCCACGCCGAGAGATGGGGGCGTGAGATCGGCATGTCGCCGCGAACCTTGACGCGGCACTTCGAGCGCGAAGTCGGCATGAGCCTGCGCGCATGGCGTCAGCGTCTCCGCCTGCTCAAGGCTATCGAATTGTTGGGCAGCGACCTGCCGATCACAGAGATCGCGTTGCGGCTGGGCTACTCATCGGCCTCAGCATTCATATTCATGTTTCGCTCCGAAATGCGCATTAGTCCCCTGCAACATCGGCGCAATCTAGGCCACGCAGCCAGCGGAGGGACTTCATCAAGGCATCGATCCGGACCTCAAGATTCGCCCCACCGAGCGCGCTGACCCTTCAGCCCCAGAGACTCGTTGGAAAACCGTAGTTCAGCGGAAGAAAGCGGAAATGAGCGGCGGAGAGCGACTCGAACCCGACGCTATTTTTTGTCCGCAGTTTGCATACGGACAGCGCTGTTCGCGACGCGCCATCTTGTGTAGACTTTGACGGCATCCCGATCAGTTTGGGAGAACGACAATGAAAGTCTTCTTGCTCGCCTGCGTCGTCGCCATCGTCGTGGCGGCGATCGGGGCGTTGGCGCTAAACCGCGTGCAAGAGCCGGTCGCACAGGCCTTTGCGACGACGGGCGTAAGGCTGTAGCGCGTCCGCGTCGAACGGCCTCGCGCCCCGCCTACTCCGCCGCGGTGACGGAGGGCTGGGGTCGGGCGTCGCGCGCATTCTCCTCCTCAAGCCAGAGGCTGTGGTGCTCCCTGGCCCAATTGACATCGACGGTGCCGCTTCCCATCGCCTCGAACGCGCCTTCCATGCCGATCGTGCCGATATAGATGTGCGCCAGCATCACTGCCGTGAAGAGCACCGCGACGATGGAGTGGACGATCTGCGCGAGCTGCATCCCTTCGATGCCCGACAGGTAGAACGGGAACATCAGCGCATATCCCGTCGCTGCCACCAGACCTCCGCCGATGACCACGATCCAGTAGACCGCCTTCTGGCCGGCGTTGAAACGATAGGCCGGCGGGTGATCGTGCCCGACGATGCCGCCGCCGCGCTTGATCCACTCGACATCCGCCCTGTTCGGGATATTGCCGGCGATCCACATCAGGAAGATCAGCACGACCCCAATGGTGAACGGGAAGCTGAGATAGTTATGAACATACTTTGCCCATTGCGACCATTCGGAAAACGCCTCGTGGCCGATCAGCGGCAGAAGCAATGGACGTCCAAAAGTGACGTTCAATCCCGAGATCGCCAGAATGATGAAGCAAGTCGCCGTCATCCAGTGCACGAAGCGCTCGAACGCACTAAAGCGCACGATGGTCCGGCCCGAACGCCCGCTCTGCAACCGCACCATCCCGCGGCTGAGATAGAAGATGACCAGCGCCGCCAGCATGCCAACAATCGCGATCCCGCCGATCCAGCGCAGCGTCACGTTCCGGAACTCGCGCCATTCACGGCCGGCGGGCTGTTCGAGAACCCCCGAGCGCTGGTCGGGAATGCTGACGCGTCCCTGCACCCGGTTCAGTTCCTGCAGCAGCTGTTGCTCCTTGACCGAACTTGCGGTCGGGTTGACCTGCTGGGCCATGGACGGGGAAGCCGCGAAAACGACCAGCAGGAGTCCGGCCACGCCAATGACGAGCCGAACAAATCGTGCAAAACACGCCATAAGGTCCTCCCGATATCGACGCGACCCGCGCCCGGTCGTCGTCAGGACTCGATCGTCTCGCGATAGGCGGTCTTCCAGCCCCATGCGCCCGAGCCGTAGCCGCGCTTCAGCACGCGCTCTTTATAGATCTGCGCAATGATCTCGCCGTCGCCGGCGAGCAGCGACTTGGTCGAGCACATCTCCGCGCACAGCGGCAGCTTGCCTTCGGCAAGCCGGTTTGCACCGTATTTCTCATATTCTTCCTTGCTGCCATCGGCCTCGGGGCCGCCGGCACAATAGGTGCACTTGTCCATTTTTCCGCGCGAGCCGAAATTGCCGACCTTCGGATATTGCGGCGCGCCAAACGGACAGGCGTAGAAGCAGTAGCCGCAGCCGATGCAGAGATCCTTGGAGTGCAGAACCACGCCGTCGGCGGTGGTATAGAAACAGTTCACCGGGCACACCGCCGCACAGGGCGCGTCCGTGCAGTGCATGCAGGCCATCGAGACCGAGCGTTCGCCCGGCTTGCCGTCGGCGATGGTGACGACCCGGCGGCGGTTGATGCCCCAGGGGACCTCGTGCTCGTTCTTGCAAGCCGTGACGCAGGCGTTGCACTCGATGCAACGGTCGGCGTCGCAGAGAAATTTCATACGTGCCATCGTCGTTGCTCCTTATGCCGCCGCGATCTGGCAGAGTGTGACCTTGGGCTCCTGCATGCCCGTCGCGGGATCGTATCCGTAGGTGGTGATCGTGTTCGCGCTTTCGCCGAGCACGATCGGATCAGTGCCCTTCGGGTAATTGCCGCGAAGATCCTTGCCCGCAAGCCAGCCGCCAAAATGGAAGGGCATCCATGCAACGCCCTTGCCGACCCGCTCGGTGACGAGCGCCTTCATCCTTGCCCTGGAATTGTTCTCGGCGCCGGTGACCCAGACCCAGCCACCGTCCTTGACACCGCGATCGGCGGCATCGGCAGGATTGATCTCGATGAACATGTCCTGCTGCAACTCGGCGAGCCACGGGTTGGTGCGCGTCTCCTCGCCGCCGCCCTCATATTCGACCAGCCGGCCGGACGACAGGATGAGCGGGAACTGCTTTGCAATGCCCTTCTCCACCGCGGCCTTCTGCACGGAGAATCCGATATTGGGCATCCGGAACTGCTTGGCGTCGGGCAGCGTCGGGTATTTGGCGACGAGATCGACGCGTGGCGTATAGATCGGCTCGCGATGAACCGGGATCGGATCCGGCAAGCCGAAGGCATTCATGCGCGCCTTGCCGTTGCCGTAGGGCACGCAGCCATGCGCCAGCGCGACGCGCTGAATGCCGCCCGACAGATCGAGCGACCACGACACCGTGTCCGGATTGGCCGGATTGATCTTGTTGATCACGGCCATTTCCGCTTCGGTGAGCTCGGTGTCCCAGCCGAGCTTCTTCAGGCTCGCCAGCGTGAATTCCGGATAACCATCCTGGATTCCCGACCCCAACGAATACGCGCCGTCCGCGAGCAGGCTCACCTTCCGCGTCGTGCCGTCCGGCAGCTTCTCCTCGCGCTCGAGGCCGAACCGCGGCCGGAACGTGCCGCCGCCGTCCATCACGTGCAGATTGGTGTTGTAGAGCAGCGGCGTGCCGGGGTGCTTGACCTCGGGTGATCCCCAGCACGGCCAAGGCAGGCCGTAATAGTCGCCGCCAACCTCGGGATCGTCCTTCGGCGCCCGCATCGTCAGCATGTCGAACTTCGCCTGGTTCTTCATGTGCGCCTTGAGGCGCTCGGGCGATTGTCCGCAATAGCCGGTCGACCAGCTGCCGCGGTTCATCTCGCGCAGCACGTCCTCGGCCTCGGGCAGATTGTTCTCGACCTTGATCTTCTTGAACATCTGATCTGCGAAGCCGAGCTTCTTTGCCATCAGATAGATGATTTCGAGATCGTCCTTCGACTCGAAGATCGGCTTCACGATCTGCTCGCCCCATTGCAGCGAGCGATTGGAAGCGACGCGCGACCCCTTGCACTCGAACTGCGTGGCGACCGGGAGAATGTAGACGCCATCCGCGCGCCCCGCCTCGACCGCGAGCGAGGCCCAGGTCGTCGGATGCGGATCGGCGATGACGAGCATCTCGAGCGCCTTCAGGCCGTTGAGGGATTCAGGGATACGGGTGATGCTGTTGGAGGCGTGTCCCTGTACGAACACCGCCTTCACGTTGTCCTTCTGGGCAACCTGCTCCTTCGGCAACGTCACCGCTTCGAACCAGCGGGTCAACGGAATGCCGGGGGTTTCCATGATCTGCTTGGAATCGAACCGCGACTTCAGGAAGTCATAGTCGACCTCCCAGACCCGCGACCAGTGCTTCCAGGCGCCTTCGGCGAGGCCGTAGTAGAACGGCAGCGTGACGATATCGAGCCCGACATCGGTCGCGCCCTGCACGTTGTCGTGGCCTCGGAAGATGTTGGCGCCGGCGCCGGCCTTGCCGACATTGCCGGTCATCAGCAGCGCGATGCAGCTCGCCCGCACATTGGCGGTGCCGACGGTCTTCTGCGTCTGGCCCATGGCCCAGATCAGCGTTGCCGGCTTCTCGGTGGCGAACATCTTGGCGACGCGCTTGAGCTGCTCGCCGGGAATCCCGGTGACGCGCTCGACTTCGTCAGGAGGCCATTTCTCAACCTCCTTCTTGAGGTCGTCGAAACCGTAGACGCGCTGCCGGATGAAATCCTTGTCCTCCCAGCCGTTCTGGAGGATGTGCCACATCATGCCGTAGAGCACCGGGATGTCGGTACCCGGCCGCATCCGCACATATTCGGTCGCGTGTGCGGCGGTGCGCGTCAGGCGCGGGTCGATGACGATGAAGTTGGCCTTTTGCAGCTCCTTGCCCTCGAGCAGATGCTGCAGCGAGACGGGATGCGCCTCGGCCGGATTGCCGCCCAGAATGACCTGCGTCTTCGCATTGCGGATGTCATTGTAGCTGTTGGTCATCGCGCCGTAGCCCCAGGTGTTGGCGACGCCGGTGACGGTGGTTGAATGGCAGATGCGGGCCTGGTGATCGGTATTGTTGGTGCCCCAGAACGCACCGAGCTTGCGGAACAGGTAGGCGCCTTCGTTGGTCATCTTGGCCGAGCCGAGCCAATAGACGGAATCGGGACCCGACTTCTCACGTACAGCCTGGAACTTGTCGCCGATCTCGTTGATCGCGGTGTCCCAGGAGACGCGGGTCCACTGCCCGCCCACCAGCTTCATCGGATAGCGCAGCCGCCGCTCGCTGTGCACGAGCTCACGCACGGAAGCGCCCTTGGCGCAATGCGAGCCGCGATTGATCGGCGAATCCCAGCTCGGCTCCTGGCCGATCCATACCCCGTTCAGGACCTCGGCCGTCACCGTGCACCCAACCGAACAATGCGTGCAGATACTCTTGCGGACGGTCGCGCCCGCCGTGAGCGGACCGGCCACCGCGGCTTCCGCCTTGCGCACGCTGCCGAGCGGCAAGGTGCCGAACGCGGCGAGCGTGCCGCCGGCAAGACCGGATTTGCGCAGGAAGCTGCGGCGGTCGAGGCCACCTGCCTGATCTGCGGGGAAGCTGGCGGCGGAGCCTTGGCGCAGGGAACGCTGGTTTGTTCGCTTGATCAGCACGGTCAACCTCCCTTGGCCGGATAACGATTGACGCGGTAGAAGGCTTTGACGTGATCGGTTTCCTTGTAGCGCGCCTTGCGCATCTCATCGTTGGTTTCGCTGTCGGCTTGCGCAGCCCCGACCAGCGGCGTTGCGAGTGTCGCGCCGGCGCCCACCGTGCCGACGCCGACCTTGCGCAGGAAATCGCGGCGCCCGACTGTGGTAGTCCTGTCTTCACTCATCGCATCTCTCCTGGACCTGCGGATGCAGGTCAGTTCGCGAACGTGAATGCTTCTGTCTCAATCTCGATATAGGCGCGACCAAGCGCACCGACCGCACGATAGAAGACGGCGCTCTCCGCGCGCTCGATGTCGGCGAACAGCCGCCCCATCCAGGACGCGACGTGTTTGCCGAAGAAGGCGCGCTGCGTGTCGAAGGGCGCAGGGAAACGCCCTCCCGCGAAGCCTGCCATGATCTCGCACAGGATAGCCGCGTGATCTTCCGGCTCGGAATTATTCGCGATGCGCTCGATCCCGGACGCAGCGAGATCGGCACGCAGACGCGACAGCGGCCGCTCGTTGAGAAAGCCGGTCAGATAGTAGGAGGCGTAGGGCAAGAGCTCGCCGCGGCCAAGACCAGTGAACAGATCGAAATATTCGCGTTCGACCTTGGCCGCGACTGCATTGGCGGCGGATTCAGCCAGCGCGGCATGCGCGCGCCCGAGCGGGGTCGCATCGACGGTCAATGCAGCCAGTTGATCGAGCAGTTTCTTCGATGGTGCGGCGGACAACAGCGCCGCGAGCAGCAGATACTCCTGCGCACGTGCGGCGTCGACAGAATCGATCGGCTGTTCGGAGGGGAGCGGCTCGCTGTACAGATCAGGTCGCAAATTACCGCGCGATATGCCGGTGGCGGCTTCGACAGCGATCACCCGTTGCGCGGGCACCTTGCTCCAGTTCGAAACAGAGGGCTGGCTGATGCCGATTTTGCGCGCAAGCTCCGCAACGCCGCCAGCGGCGTCAATGGCTCGCTCAAGGCCAGCATCACGCACGTGGACCTCCATCCAAGTCCCGTCTGCTGATTTTGCTTTTGTTACAAAGCGCTAACGAAGCCTAGTCCCCGTCCAACGGGGGGTCAATCGGACGCCATAGTCCAAGGCTATGGCCTTTCGTCGCGGTCCCTAGCGGGGTAGCGCACTGCCGTGCGTGCGGCGCTCAACCGACGGCCGTTCGCTCTCGGTGCTGTCGGCGACCGTTCGTTGCGTTGCAACAGGATCAGGTGCGGATCCCGTGGCCGCGGCTTCTTCGGCCGCGATGCCCGGCAACTCGACCTCGCACAATTCCTGCGAAGAATCCGCGACTTCAACCGAACACTCAGGCAGCGCCTCGGCCGGCTTGCTGAGGCCGCCGACGATCCTGTCGATGAGCGCGGCGAGCTCTGGCTCGGAGCAATCCAGCGGGCCAAAGCCCGGCATCGCGGTCGGGTCGTTGAAGTCCCACGCATTCTCGGCAAGCCCGACAAAATCGCGGATGACAGGATCGGCGCTCCAGGCGCGACGAAGCGCCGCACGCGTCAGCTCCTGCGGAATTCCCTTGCGCAGGAATGCCGTGATGTCGGTCGCCGACGTGATCGAGTCGATCGAAGGCAGGCTCGAAAGGTCGAATTCCGTGTCGTCGTCGTTCACGACAGGCGGCGGCATCGACTGCATGTCGTCGCGCATGGCCGGGTCCGGTTGCGTGGCGTTCGCCTTTGCCTCCTGCTTGCGACGGGACCAGCGCGCCAGGAACTTATCCTCACTCATTCGTGTCCGCCTTCATGCTGCCGGCGCGCGAGCGCCTCCGGATCGGCCTGCCGTCGCTTGCGCTTGAAGAACTCACGTTCGACGTGGTGCTCGGCAATGAAGCTTTCAATCTGCTCACGCAGCATCTCCGGCATGGGGACGGCCTCGACCAGATTCGCACCGGCCTCCGTGAACGCCTCGCCTTCCGAAGGATCCGCGGTCGCGGCAGCCACCGAATAGGGCCAGGCGCCTTCCGCCGGCGACAATACGGTCCAGATGCCCGGACTGCCCGAGGCGAGATTGTCGCGGTAGCGCGCCGTCTCGGAACCATAGAGATCGACCGTGGCGCTGCCGGCATAAAACAGCGTCGTCCCGTTCTCTTCGCGAAGCACTGTCCAGGGTTTGGTATCCGGCTCGTCGGGCAGGACGGCAACCGCACGCCAGACAAAGTCGGTCCACGGCGAATCCGCTTGGTGCCGCTCCACCACGACACCGACGGGAACGCGCACAAGCGGCAGCGCAGCTGGGCTCATGTCGCCATCTCCAGATGCTTGACCGGCAGCCCCGTCAGCAAATTCTGCGGCTTCATCCGGAGCTTCTGATCGGCGTTCATCGACAGAATGAGATAAACCGGCTGGCCCCGCATCTCGTCTGCGGCCGCGTTCGTGTCCGCAAACGTCAGACGGAACAATGAGAGCACGCGTCCGGCGCTGCGCTCGTCGAGCTGCTCGCCATGCCAGAGACGGTCGCCGAGCCTGGTCGCGTCGGCGTCGAGCCCGACATACCAGGTGAGACGTGCATCACGCAGCTCGCGCAGCGGCTCAATGCTGACGTCGATCCCGAGCAGATGGGAGATCCAGCGCACCATCGCCTGCGCCAGCGCTGCCGGCCCGCGGCCGCCTGCGGTGAGGTCGAATGCCATGTCGAAATGGTCGCTCCGGCGCCAGTAATCGCCGGCATTGTCCTCGCGCAAGACATCGAGCTCGGTATCGGTCACCGCCCCCAGCATCGACATCAGCGAGAGCACCGGGGTCGGATTTGGTCCACCGACGACCTCTTCATCGCCGAGCAGCAGGGCCTGCTCCTGCGGCAGGATGCGCTGCGGGCGGAAGAACAGCTCGGCTGCGCGCAGCACGAACGGATCGTCGCAGCCATCGAGCGCATTGCGCAGGATCACGTGGATGAGCTGATTGACGAACAGCGGCGGCAGATCGTTCGTCCCGGACCGGACGGTTGCAAGATAGGCCTGCTCCAACGTCGGATGCCGCACAAGGAGATCGCGGAAGGCAAGCACGAGCCGCCAGTTCTCCCGGGCATCCGCATCGACAATCGCTTCAATCTCTTCCGCGCCGACCGGCCTGCGGGGAGAAGCGAGCAGCGCGCGGTGCAGCCGGCGCTCGACCGGGCATGCTTCATCCGGCGGAATCAGCTCCGGACGAACAAAATAGGCCTTCAGGAACTCGTCGGTGACGCAAAGCCCGCCGTTCTCGTCGCGATCGAGCAGATGGTGGCCGCACGCGATCCAGAAATCATTCATCGGTGCTGCGACTCCCCGCGCATATCGGCAAGCTTGAGATCAGCGTCGGGCTCGACATCGTCCTCGACTTCCATGAACGAGAACGCCTTGCTGTGTCCCTGACCCTGGCGCAGTTGCAGCCTGCGGAACGATTCCCGAACCCCGTCATCACTCACCGAACGGTGAACGGCGATGAGCGAGCTGACCGGATGGTTGCAGAGCGACCGCGCGAAGGCGACTTCCTCTTCCGCGGCCGTCCGCGCGGTCGCCAGATCCGGCGCACCGAAACGATCGATCAGTTGCCTCGCGAGGCGGTCGATCAGCGCGCTGCAATCGTTCTCGGTCGCAGGCACAATCTGTACCAGCGTCGACCAGCCCCAGGATTGCACCCCGAGGAAGCCACTGCGGAACGCGACGCGCGCCTTGCCGGTCAGCTTCGTCGGATCCTGATCGCAGAAGCGGAAGGCACCGGAGACGGCCCATTCGCCCGGCTCGGCCGCCACATCGAATACGAAGGTGTCGGAGGGATCGAGCGCGATGCTGCGGAGCAGTTTCACAGTCGCGGCCCTCCGAGCTTCGGATCGAACCAGGACGGCGTTCCGAGCGCCTTGACGAGTACGCTGCGTTCAATCCCGTCGGCACCGACGCGGCGCGTGAGGAGATCGCCGCCGTCATCGATCCGCAGCACGGTTCGCCGCTCGCGGGGAACCCGGCTGAGATAATCGCGCGCGAGGCTGCCAAAGCCATCCGTCTGCCAGCTATCGATCGCCCGCATCAGGTGCCGCGCAAAGCTCTCGGTCACCTGCACGGCTCCCGCTTCGCCAAACCCCTCCTCATCCAGCGCGGAGGCGAGCGGATGGATGCCCGGTCCCTGATCGGCCATTGCGACCGTCCGGATCATGGCACCGAATACCAGCCAGGCAGGCGGCTCGTCCTCGCGCGCCGATCTCGGCCATCCCATCCGTCCGCCGCCGACCAGCCCACCGTCGATCGCGACGGCGTCGGGCCAGCCGATCGCGACCGTCTTGTGCGGCGGCGCATAGGCGCGCAGAGCGTCGGTGAGCGCGACCATGCCTGCATAGAAGACGCGCCGCGCGGTGCCCAAAGGCTCGCCCGGCTCGAGCACCACGGCGAATTCGGCAAGATCGAACCGCCCGACGCACACCAGCGTGCCGGCACCGCTTTTAGGTGCAATGCGGCAAGCGTGAGCAAAGGCATCTCCGCTCTCACGCAACCGGACGAGCGTGAATGGCGGCGGCAGATGGATCGCTTCCGCCACGGAGACGCGGCTGGTCGGGGTCGACCGCAAGGGCCGTCCTCCACTTTCCTTTTCCTTCCGATAGTGAATATCTATACGAGGTGAAGGAATGGCGCGAGTCCGCAAGACGGCGCCGCACCCGCGGAGGGATCGACCTGGAGCAGCCAGCGAAGACCGTCCTGATCTGCTCGTGTGAAGACACGATGCGCCTTGACGTGGCCGCGATCCAGCGGGGCTGCCCCAACTGCGAGATCAGGAGCCATCGTCATCTCTGCGGCGCGGAGCTCGAAGATTTCCGCGCCGCCGCAAAAGTCGACGGCCCGCTGACCGTCGCCTGCACGCAGCAGGCCGGCCAGTTCGCCAATGAGATGGGCGAACGCCCTGGCCCGATCAGCTTCGTCAACATCCGCGAGACGGCAGGCTGGTCGCGCGACGGCGCGAATGCGGGCCCGAAGATGGCGGCGCTGCTTGCGGCGGCGGCGATTCCCGCGCCCGACTATCCGCTGGTCACATTGTCGAGCGACGGCATCATCCTGATCTATGGGCGCGACGAGACCGCGATCGAGGCCGGCCGGCTGCTGGCGGACCATCTCGACGTCACGGTCATGCTCAGGAAGCCGGCAGACGTCGTGCCGCCTGCCGCGGCGGTGTTCCCGATCGTGAAGGGCACGATCCGCATCGCGCGCGGGCATTTTGGCGGCTTCGAGCTCACGATCGACGACTACGCGCAGCCACGCCCGTCCTCGCGCGCCCGCTTCGAGTTCGAAGCCCCGCGCAACGGCGCGATCTCGCGCTGTGACCTCGTGCTCGACCTCTCCGGCGAGCCGCCTCTGTTCCCGGCACACGATCTGCGGGACGGCTATCTCCGTGCGGATCCGAGGGATCCCGCGGCCATGCTGCGAGCGGTGCTTGCGGCCCGCGATCTCGTCGGAAGCTTCGACAAGCCGAGATATGTCGACTTCACACCCAGCCTCTGCGCGCATTCGCGCTCGAAGCTGACCGGATGCCATCGCTGCCTCGATTTGTGCCCGACCGGCGCGATCACGCCGGACGGCGACCATGTCGCAGTCAATGCGGAGGTGTGCGCGGGTTGTGGGCAATGCGCGGCCGCCTGCCCCACGGGAGCGGCATCCTACGCGCTGCCACCCGCCGATACCCAGTTGCAGATCCTCCGCGCCATGTTGCGCGCCTATCGCGAGGCCGGCGGAACGCATCCGGTCCTGCTGCTGCACGACAGCCAGCACGGCACGCCGCTGATCGATGCGCTCGCCCGCCATGGCGACGGATTGCCGGCCAATGTGCTCCCCCTCGCCGTCAACGAGCTGACGCAGATCGGCCTGGAAGCCATCATCGGCGCCTTCGCCTATGGCGCGGCTGCCGTGCGGCTCCTACTGCGCGCCAAGCCACGACACGACGTGACCGGATCCTTGCAGACGATCCGGATGGCCGAGACCATTCTTTCCGGACTCGGATTTGACGGCCGCCGCGTGAGCACGATCGAAACCGACGATCCCGACACCCTGGCCGAGCAACTGACGGGGATTGGTCCCCTCGCCGGCCTCGACAATCCCGCGACTTTCCTGACGGTCGGCAAGCGCGGCGATCTGCTTCGCTTCGGCTTGAGCGAGCTGCATCGCCTCGCGCCCAAGCCGGTTGACGTGATCGCCTTGCCCGAGGGTGCACCTATCGGTGCGATCACCGTCGATGTCGGCGGTTGCACGCTGTGCCTGTCCTGTGTTTCGGCCTGCCCAACCGGCGCGCTCCGCGCCGATCCGGACCGCCCCGTCCTCAAATTCGTGGAAGACGCCTGCGTGCAGTGCGGTTTGTGTCAGAGCACCTGTCCTGAAAAAGTCATCAAGCTCACCCCGCAGATCGACTTCCGGGCGAGACGCGCGCCGGCGCGGGTGATCAAGGAAGAAGAACCGGCCCTGTGCGTTCGCTGTGGCACGCCCTTCGGCGTCAAGAGCACGATCGATCGGATCGCGACCAAACTCGAGGGACGGCACTGGATGTACCCTGCCGGGGACCGCCGGACCGAGACCTTGCGGATGTGCGCCGATTGCCGGGTCATTGTCATGAGCGAACAACAGTTCGATCCGATCCAGGACGTGCCGGAACGCGCGCCACCACGGACGACGGATGACTATCTGCGTCAACGCGAGAACAAGGACTAGCCGCATGCCTCGATCCATGATGGTTCTGTCGACGTGCCTTGTCACCACGGTCCTTGGCGGCACAGCCGCCGAGGCCGCCCTTACCAGAGCGGAAAAGGTGGCACTCAAGCAGGCGGTCGTCGCCTGCAAGGCCGAGGCGAAGGGCAAGAAGATCAAGTGGCTGTCACGCCGCAAATACGTCAACCAGTGCGTCGTGGCGGCGCTCAAGGAACATCCCAGCATTAATATCGCCCACATGCTCAAGGAGAACCCGGAGCTGACGAAGATCCCGGTGGAGCAATGGCCGGGGTATTAGAGCCTCATATCGCGGCTTGACGCCTTCGCTTGAGGACGCCGCAAGGCGGCTGCCGCCAAATCGAGCTATTTCGACGTCGCGCGCGCCAGGAAGTCCGTGAGCGCGCGGCGATCCTCGGCCGAGCCGATGTGCTGCTCCGGCATCTTCGTGCCGGGCGTATAGGCGTTCGGCCCGATCTCGAACAGTTTTGAGACGGTCTCCGGCGTCCAGACGATGTCCATCGTCTTGAGTGCGTCGGAGAAGCGATAGCCAGGCAGCGAGGCGATCTTTCGACCGAACAGTCCGGCAAGCGTCGGACCGGCACGCTGCAGCTCCGTCTCCGACAATGTGTGGCAGGCAACGCAGGCCCTGAAGATTTCGGCGCCGTGATCGCCGGCATAAGCGGCGAGCGGATCCGCCGGCGTGCCCATCAGGTTCGATCCGATCGCCACGCCGGTCAGTGCATTCCAGCGCCTGATCTTGCCGTCGGCGCCGCCGGTCAGGAGCGTCACGTCATCGGGCAGGAATGCGACCGACCAAACCGGCCCGCCCAGCCCGGCAAGCGTGCGCAGCACGCTGCGCGCCTTGCGGTCGACGATCGCCACGGTGCCGTCAATTGCCGCCGCGGCGATCAAGGCGCCGTCATGCGAGACCGCCAAGGCGACGATCGGCGTGGCACCGGCCATGACCTCGCCGCTTGCCTTGCCATCGGCAGACATCATGCGCAGCTTGCCGTCCGCTGCGCCGGTGACGATTTCGCCATCAGGCGAGATCGCCACGGCATTCAGGGGCGACGGCACCGTGACGATCTCGGCGCTGCCGTCCGGCAGGCGCCAGATCCGCACCGTCAGATCGTAGCCCACGCTCACCAGCGATTGTCCGTCGGCGGCAAAGGCCACGCCATTCACGCTTTGCGAGTGGCCTTGCAGCACCCGCGTGCCCCCGTCGGACAACGACGAGATCCGCACGGTCTGGTCCCAGGAGGCCGATGCGAGCCTCGATGCATCGGGCGAAACGGCGAGCCCGACGATGGGTCCCGTATGGTCCGCAAAAACCCGGTCCGGCTGAGGCCGGCCCGACGTCCAGATAGCAATCTGACCGTCCGCGCCAGCCGTTACCATCCTTCCATCGCCGAGGAAGGCAACTGCGTTCACCGCACCCGAATGGAAGCGAAGGACCTGCTCCGCAGACTCGGTTGCCAGCGACCATCGGATCGCCGCGGTGTCGAAGCTGCCCGACAGAACCGTCTTGCCATCGCCTGAGACGGCGATCGCGCGGACGGGTCCGCCGTGTCCGGCCAATTGCGCCTGCGCGGGTTGCAGCGCAAGAAGCAACGATGCCGTCACAAGGAACGTGGCGAGACGCAAAATCAAATCCATGGCCGTCGGCGACACTCGCAGCGAAGCCCCCGGGCCATTCTGCCCGTTTTTGCTGCCCGGCCAAAGTGCTCCCTTGGCGTCCATCGGGCCCGGCCGGCGATCAACGAGGGAAGCTCATACTTCAGTTCCGGGTGCGACAAGCGGCGCCTTGAAAGACGGTCCACGCGGTCGCAGTCTTGGCAAAGGCGCCTCACAATCGAGGTCGAACATGCAAATTCATCCGAAAGCATATCTGCAGTTCATCTCGCGCTTTTGGCACTTTCGCGTATTGCCGCCGCGGGATCGTAATCCCGCCACCCGGGACGCGTCGCCACTGCTGATCTACATCGTCGCTGTGTTAGCGCTACTCCTGGCGATCCTGATCGTCGATCGCCACCGTGCGCCGTTTCAATTCCCGGGACATGTCGGCGATCCCGCCGGGATCAACCCGATCTTCATGAGCTTTTGAGACACAGCCCGCGAGGGGACGGTTGTGCACGCGGACAAACCATCCGACGCGTCGAACTGTTCGACGCGGGACGAATTTCCCGACCTGTTGATCTGGACTCGTTCAGATGCGGCGGCACTCGTCTCTCTACTGCTGTGCTCCCCTCGGAAACACCAGCGATCGATCTTCGAAATCTTCGACCGGCAGTTTGTCTTGTTCTTGCACAGTGGGCATCCCCGCCACCGGCGTGCGGCTCACGGACGATGGATGCGATCTCGGGACATTCGTCGCGGCCACAACAAGCGCGAGGGCGGTCAGGCCGGCGATCATCAGGAGCTTCATGCGAACCTCCGTTGGTTCTAAGCGAGTCCGATCCCTGACTAGTGCAGAACTCGCAGTCCTCCTGTGAGACCGCTCACATCTCTCCTTTTGTTGATCATCGCCGGAGCCGATGCCCTCCGGCTCCAGCCCCTTCCCAACGCGCCTATGGCAGATCTTTCGGGCGCGGCCACAAGCCGCATTCGGACCAGGATTCAGATTCATCTGGCGACAACGGATCCGCGCCACCGCCGGTTCGTGCGGGATCGACATTGAGCCATCGGCGCAATTCGAGCTTGCCGATCTGGTTGCGATGAACTTCGTCGGGGCCGTCGGCCAGTCGCAACAAGCGAGTCGTCGCGAGTGCTGCCGAAAGGAAATGGTCGTTGTTGGTGCCGCCTCCCCCGAACGCCTGTATCGCCCAGTCGACGATGGTCTGCGCCATGTTCGGCGCGACGACCTTGATCATCGCGATTTCCTGCCGCGCCGCCTTGTTGCCGACCGTGTCCATCATGTAGGCAGCTCTGAGCGTCAGCAGCCGCGCCTGATCAATCTTCATGCGCGCTTCGGCCACGCGCTCGAGCGTCACGGTTTGCTCGGCAAGAGGCTTGCCGAAGGCGACACGTTTCAGCGCGCGCCGGCACATGCGCTCGAGCACGCGCTCGGAGAGGCCGATCAGCCGCATGCAGTGATGAATGCGTCCGGGTCCGAGCCGCCCCTGCGCGATCTCGAATCCACGCCCCTCGCCGAGCAGCATGTTGGCGGCCGGCACGCGCACATCGGTGAATATCACCTCGGATGCACGATCCGGTACGCCGTAGAAGCCGAGCACGGGCAGCGAACGGACGACATGCACGCCGGACGTCTCCTTGGGCACGAGGATCATCGACTGACGCTTGTGACGATCCGGATTCTGCGGATCGGTCTGTCCCATGAAGATGATGATCTTGCATCGCGGATCGGTGGCGCCGGTGGTGTACCATTTGCGACCATTGATCACGTAGTCGTCGCCATCACGGACGATCAAGCTGGCCACATTGGTCGCATCGGACGAGGCAACGTCGGGCTCCGTCATCGCAAAGGAAGAACGGATCTCGCCGGCCAGCAAGGGCTTCAGCCAGCGTTCCTTCTGCGCCTCCGTACCGTAGCGCAGGATGGTCTCCATGTTGCCCGTGTCAGGGGCACTGCAATTGAAGACCTCGGGAGCAAGATGCGAACGTCCCATGATCTCGCATAGCGGGGCATATTCGAGATTGGTCAGCCCGTCCTCGTGAGCGGGCAGAAACAGGTTCCACAGGCCGGCCTGTTGTGCGAGCGGCTTCAGTTCCTCGACAACCGGGTGCACAGCCCAGGGCCCGAGCCGCTCGGCCTCCTGATAGTAACGGCGCTCATTCGGGTAGATGTGCTCCATCATGAAGCGCTGGAGACGCGCGGCCAGTTGCTGGCTGCGGTCGCTTTGGGTGATATCCACGTAAATTCTCCTTACCGGCCGCGCAGGCCGTCCCTGAGCGTGTTTCGGGTGATTTTTCCGGATTCCGTCTTCGGCAGATCGTCCAGCACGCGAATGTCGACCGGGCACTTGTAGGCCGCCAGTCGCTCGCGGCAAAAGCGCGAGAGCGCGGCGACGTCGATCACGGTGCCGGGCTGAGCGGAAACGAAGGCGACCACCGTCTCGCCGCGATAGGGATCGGCGGCTCCGACGACGGCAGCTTCGCGCACGCCCGGAAAGCCATAGATCACGTCTTCGACTTCGCGCGGCCAGACCTTGAAGCCGGAGGCGGAGATCATGTCCTTCTTGCGATCGACGAGGTAGAACCAGCCGCTCTCGTCGAAGAAGCCGACGTCGCCGCTATGCAGCCAGCCGTTGGTCAGCACCTCATCGGTTTCCGTCGGCTTCCTCCAGTAGCCGGCCATCACGCCTGAGCCACGCACGACCACCTCGCCATGCGCGCCGGGTCCGAGCGGGCGGCGCTGGTCGTCGACGACGATTGCATCGACGCCCGAGGTCGGCCTGCCGATCGACAGCGCGCCAGAGTCAGGATCGACCGGAATCCGACCTTCGTTGGGCGCAAGATGGCTTGCAGAGGTCAGTTCGGTCATTCCATAGGAACTGCGGATCGCCCGTCCGAACCGTCTCGCAAAGGCATCGATGACCGAGGGCGCGATCGGCGCGCCGCCGGAATAGATATGTACGAAGCTTTCGAAATGCCGGCTCGTCGCGTCAGCCTGGTTCATCAGCGCAATGTACGCGGTGATGGCACCGACGATGAATGTCGGCCGCCATTCAAGGAAGGCATCGAGCGCGACCTGGGGCTGGAAGCGATAGGTCAGCACCATCGCCGCACGCGCGGCAAACGCCGCGACCATCTGGATTTCAAAGCCGGTGATGTGGAACAGCGGCGCGACGCCGAAGATGCGCGACATGCTGTTCAATTCGAAATGATCGCAACAGATCAACGCGGTCGCCACCAGATTGCGATGCGTGAGCATGGCGCCCTTTGGAACGCCCGTGGTTCCGGAGGTATACAAGAGAAGGGCGATGTCGTCGGACGTCAGAACCGGTGCCGGTGGAGCGGCTGCGTTCTCGGCGAAAACCGTCGCAAGCGCATGGTCCTGCGGCGCTGCGCCCGGCTCCGGCAGCACCCGGACATCGTTACGCATCTGGAATTCGCCCGCGCCGGTCCAGAACACCAGCTCGGAATCGACCGAACCGGCGGCCGGGAAAACGTTCTCCCATTGGTCGTCATGGCAGATCACCGCCCTCGGTTCGCAATCCCCGAACAGCTTGCGAAGCTCCGGCGTGCGGTACATCGGGTTGAGGCTGACGACGATGGCCCCGACCTTCCAGGCCGCCACGCTGACGATGACGAACTGCGGCACATTCTGAAGAATGACGGCGACCCGATCGCCGCGCCCGACTCCTTTCTGCGCGAAGCGGGCAGCGAGCCGGTCGCTGAGCCGATCGACATCGGCATAGGTCTGCGTCGCATCGAAATAGAACACGGCCGGCGCCTCGCGCGGCGCGGCTCGAAACAGATCGAGCGCCGTCCGCCTTCCGGGATCGGGCGGAGCGACCGACGATTCCCCGAGCCGCGCGCGCAGCCGGCCCGCGGCTTCCTCGTAAGCGCGCGCACGCGACACCGAATCCAGGCCGACCGTCATCGCCGCTTGCCACCACTGTCGCAACGGCTCCGTCCGGCCCGGCGGCCGCTATAGCCCGCCGCCGCCAACTGGCGCAGCAGGAACCGTGGCAAAAGACGTTTGCCGCCACTACTCATTGGCACTTTTTCCTCGATAGACCGAGCCGAGACGCGCATGCGGTAGCGCGGCACGGCTTGCAAGGGGCGGTTGGGCCGCCCCACTCTCTTTTGCTTGAATGACAACGCGCGTGCGCCGGATGTGGAGGCGCACCAGCACCTGCGCAGCCTCGACATCGCGCGCCCGGATCGCGTCCATGATCAGGACATGCTGGGGATCGGAGAACGGAAACCCGTCCTTGGCGTAGGTCTCGCTCACAAATTGCCGCCGGAAATGCTGCGTGCTGTTCCAGAAGCGTTCGACCATCGCGAGCAGTTGCGGCATCCGCGCCCGCGAATAGGTGCGTAGATGAAACTCCCGATCAAGCTGGATGTATTCCTCGAGCGTGGTGACCTGCTCAAGTTCGCGCACAATGCGGTCAAGCGTCTCGATGTCTTCGTCGGTGAGGTTTGGTACGCTTTCGCCGATGGCGAGCGGCTCGACCGCTTCACGGATCTTGTAGATCTCGATCGATTCTTCCGAATTGACGTCCGCAATCCAGGCGCCACGGTTCGGCGCCATCACGACGAGCCCCTCGTTCTCGAGCTGCTTCAGCGCCTCGCGCACGGGAATACGGCTGGCTCCGAAATGGGCCGCAAGGAGCTCCTGCCGAATCCGCGTGCCTGGCCGCATCTCGCCGCTCAGCACCGCGCTGCGAATCTCGCTTGCGATCCTCTCGCTCATCAGGCGACGGGACTCCGGATCGTCCTCATTGCCGTCCCGCGTCATGTCCTTCCAATGGGGAGGCCGCTGATAAGGACTCATGAAAGGCCCTCCTTCAATGAATGGCCGCGTACATGATCTTGTCCTCGGTCGCATCAGCCCGAGCCATTTCCTCGACGATACGTCCGCCACGAGCGACCAGGATCCGATCCGAGATAGCCAGAATCTCCGGCAGATAGGAAGAAATAACGACAACCGCCTTGTTCTCGCGCGCCAGCCTGCGAATCGCCTCGTGAATTTGTGGAATGGCGCTCACATCGACACCGCGCGTCGGTTCGTCGAAGATGACCACCGTGGGCTCCTGGGCCAGGGACTTTCCCACCACCACTTTCTGCTGGTTGCCGCCGGAATATTCGACAATTTTCAGCGTCCGCTTCAATGCGGAGATCGAGAGCGCCGAGATCCATTGATCGGCGATCCGCTTCATCTCGCGCGTAGAGTAAAGGAACCGCTTGACGCGCGGCGACGACAGATAGCCAAGATAGATATTCTGATCCACCGTCATCGTTTCGAAGAAGCCGTCGACCTTGCGATCCTCGGTGATATAGGCGATTCCGTCCCGCACCGCCTGCCGCGGCACCCGGTAGCGGACCGGCTTGTCCCGCAGATAGATCATCCCGCCGCGCAGGAAGTTGCGTTTGCGCGCGCCGCTGACGATCTGCGCGATCTCGGAGCGGCCTGCCCCGACCAGCCCGAAGATCCCGACGACTTCTCCGTTGAATACCGAGAACGACATGTTCTTGACGATGCTGCCCATCGTCACGTTCTCGACCGAAAGCACCTTCTCACCGCGGGAGGCATGCGGCTTCGGCGCATCCGGATCAGCCCCGTGGGTCGCGTACTGCGCCGCCGTTTCCTCACGGCCAACCATCATCCGCACCAGCGCGTCACGCGTGACGTCCTTCGCCGGCACGGTCGCGACCAGCTTGCCGTCGCGAAGCACGGTGATGCGATCCGCGATGTTCAATGCCTCTTCCAGTGCATGCGAGATGAAGATGATCCCGGCGCCCTTCTCTTTCAGGGTGTTGAGAAGGTGGAACAGATGTTGGGTCTCTTCAGGGGTCAGCGATGCGGTCGGCTCATCGAAGATGAAGACCTGGGCGTTGTGGCGAACCGCACGCACGATCTCGACCATCTGCCGCTTGGCCGTTCCGAGATTCTCCACCAGCACCAGCGGGTCGACGTTGAAGTTCATCGATTGCAATGACTGGGTCGCCGCGATGTTGATCTTGCTGTAGACCGTGACCCACTTCTCCATGCCGAGTTCAAGGTTCTGCGCCACCGTCATGGAGGGGACCAGGCTGGATTCCTGGTAGACCATCGCGACCCCACCCTCGAGCGCTTCCTTTGGCGAGGCGAACGAAACCTTGCGCCCCTGGATCCGGTAGTCGCCGGAGGTCAGCACGATCGCACCGGCAATCGCCTTGCAGAGCGTCGATTTCCCCGCACCGTTTTCCCCCAGCAACGCGTGGATTTCGCCGGGCCGCAGATCGAAATTGACACCATCGATCGCGTGCAGACCGCCATAGACCTTGCTGCCATTGACGATCTGCAGCAGCGGGGTCCCTGCCTGTTGTTCGGCCGGCATGGCGTTCATCCTTCCTGCATGCCGCGGCCAGGCGGCAGTTCGACGAGGCAATCGCGTCCCTTGGACACCGCCAGCACACGCGAGCCGATCGGGCGGACGGCGGTTATTCCATGAACCCGACCATCGACGCGGCTGTGCAGCGTCTCCGTCGCCGCGCCCCTGGCGTCGAGCCGGGCGACGAGGCCATAGGAACGCGGCGGCGCCCACGGCTTCTGGATGCCGAGTTTCTTGATGCGGCCGATCTGGGTCGGTTCGCGCGGATTGAGGCGGCCATCCAGCGCCGGCCCGATCCAAAGCTCTGGTGGTACCGTCCGCATCATCTCTTCGCAGAATGCCCGCTCGCGCAGCACGAATTCGGTCAATTGTGTGCGCAGCGCGAGGAAGGCCATCCAGACCTCACCGTTCGCACCTCGGGCAAGACGCGCCGGATAGCCGGTATGATTCTTGACGATCACGCGCTTGTCGTCACCCGCGCGTGAAAAAGCGGTCAGGCGGTGGGCCCAGGATTCGGCGACCCAGACCTCCTTGCCGTCACCGGATACGACCAAGCCGAGCGGCCATGCGAGCTTGTCCGCACGCACGCTCGCACTGCCGAGCGAGGAATTGCAGACGATGAGCCGGCCCGACGGGGCGCGGTTCTGCATCAGGTCGGTCAGCCAATGCTCCGGCCGATTGTTTCGCGAGCCGTCGGTCAGGTAGATCGCCCCGTCCGGCGCGACCGCCACCGACAACGGACAGGCAATCTTCTCGCCACCGACGCTTTCGAGCTTGCCGATGGTCTCGCCCGTTGGCGAAAGCGCCACCAACCCCCCGCCCGAGACGCAGGCGAGCAGCCGGCCGTCCGGCGTGCAGGCGAGCCCGCCGACCGGGCCGTCGAGCATCGCGAACGCCGTGCGCGTTTTGAAGTCGTCCCCCGTGCAACGCAGGACGCGGTTGCCGGTCGAGACGTAGAGCGCGCCGTCCTGCCCGAGCGCGATGTCGTCCGGTCGCTCGATCTCGTCGCCGAGCTGGCGGGCCTGATCGAGCCGCTGGTTCGGGGAGAAGGCGCCGTCGAGCACCGGAATGCCGTGAATTTCCCGGTTCGGGGACAGCACGCGATCGATGATATCGCCAAGCAGAGACATGGCTCAGGCCCCTCCCCAATAGGACTTGTGCGCTTCCCAGGTCGGGTCGGCGTCCTGCAGGCGGATGCGGCCGATGCGGTTGTTCTCCAGACCGCCGATATAGAGATGGCCCTTGTGCTCGCGGACCGAGGTGATGGTCGGATGCGAAAGCCCGCCCGGATCCCAGAGCGATTCCGTCACCACGCCATTGTCGTCGAACTTGACCACGCAGCCGTAGTTGATGCCGGGGCACAGCCACTCGTCCGGCGGGATCTGCTTGACCATGCGGGTGCGGAAGACAGGGTTGCGCATCGCAAGGTCATAAACCGGCGTGCGCAGGCCGACGAAGGCGAGCCAGTACTTGCCGTCGGAGGCGCGGTTGATGTTGTCGCAATAGCCCGGAAGGTTGTCGATCAGGATTTCGCTGGTGCCCGCCTTCGGGCCGGCGATCCAGAAGCGGTTGATCTGGCACAGCCAGGTGCTGGCCCACAGCACCGACTGACCGTCATGCGAAATGCAGATGCCGTTGGGAAACGTCAGGTTCTTGAGGACCGTCCTGGTGATCCCGGTTTTCGGATCGTGGCAGATCAGCCGGCCGTTGCCGCGCCCCTCAAAGCCGTCGAGCGCCCAGTCGGTCAGCTCGTAGCGGGTCGAGGCCTCGCTGAAATAGATCTTGCCGTCGGGCGCGACGTCGAGATCGTCAGCGAGATAGAGCCGCGAATCGTCCTTGAGACGCGTGCGCGTGCGCGTGGTGCGGTCGGTGACCTTGAAGACCGAACGATCGGGCTTCACACCGTAAACGCCCATCCCAGCGATGCAGACGAGGAGGTTCTGATCCCGATCGAACGCCAACCCGAGGGGCCGGCCGCCGATGCGCGCGAATTCCTCGCGGACGGTATAATCAGGCGCAAGAAAGCGGATGATCGAGCCGTTGCGGTTGACGGTGTAGAGGTTGTCCTTGCGGTCAAGGATGATGTCTTCCGGGCCCTCGATCATGTTGAGCGCGATCGCTTCCGCATTCTTCAGGCGATCATTCTCCGCGAACGGCGTGCCGCTGCCCCGCTCGACCGACGGCGGCGGCTCGAAATCAACCCAGCTTGGGGTGACGTAGACCTTTTGCAGCACCTTGCCCTTGTTCTTGACCCACTTCACGTTGAAGCCGACCGCGAGCAGCAGGATGATGCCGATGATGGCGGTGGTCAGGTTGCCGGAGATGCCGAGCCGGACCATGCCGCTGGTGAGCATGAAGATGATCGCCGCGCCCATGACGGCACGCGCGATGGTGCCGCGGCCGCCGGCTAGGCTGATGCCGCCGAGAACCACCGCGGCCAGCGCGTTGATCTCCCAGCCGACGCCGGTGTCGGTGCCCGAGCTGCTCTGCCGCGCGGCATAGAGGATTCCCGCCAGCGCCGCGATCGCGCCCGACATCACATAGGCCGAGAACAGCACGCGCTTGACGTTGACGCCGGCGTGGCGGGCCGCCTTGCGGCTCGACCCGACCGCCATGATGTGGACGCCGGGCTTGATACGGGTGAGGAAGAAGTGCGTTCCGACGGCAAGCAGGATCAACACCAGCATGTTGAAGGGAATGCCGAGAACCCTCCCCGATCCCATGAAGTCCCACGTACTGGACCCGCTGTCGATGCTGGCGAGCTCGTTCGTGAACGCGACCGTCACCTTGTTGTAGGCGGCGCGGACGATGATAAGGACGACCAGCGTCGTCAGGAACGGCCGGGTCTTGCCGTAGGCGATCAGGCCGCCGTTGATCGCGCCCATCGCCGCGCCGAACAGGACGACAAGCACGATGGTCACGGGCAGCGGCAGCCCGAGGATGAGATACAGATAGAGCGCGAGGAAGTTCGACATCGCGAACACAGCGCCGACCGACAGGTCGATGCCGCCCGACAGCACGGAGAAGGCCATCGCGACCGCGACCATGCCCTGCTCCGCGAAATTCCGCATCAATTCCTGCAGGCTGCCCGCCGTCAGGTAGCGCGGGATCATGATCGCGAAGGCCAGGAAAACCGCGATCGTCAGCGTGAATGGAATGATCGGCTCCATCCACCGCTTCTCAAGCAGTTCGCCCAGGAACAACTGGGGCGAATGGCGGTGCCAGGCTCGTTGCAGGCTCTTCATCAACAGACTCCGGCGGGCTCGGCGCAGCAGCGGCCGAACGGCGGGACGACGCAGGGGATTTGGATCGACAGCTCCGGCCTGCCCGCGCCGCAGTGGGCGCGGGCGCCGGAACGACTTACTTCGCGCCCTTCGGGATGCTGAAGCAGTACATGCGATCGTCCTTCGACTTCACCCAGGCGGGGGTCGTGTAATAGGCGATGTTCTTCGCGCCCGGCTTGTCGCCGCTCTGCAACAGCGCAATCACCGCGTCGGCGATGGTCTGGCCCTGCACGTCGGCGCGATACGACAGGTTCGCGGAGAACGCGCCTTGCTCGAGCAGATCGCAATCCGCAGGCTGACCGTCGCTGGCGACGAACACCTTCACCTTGTCGCCCATGTTGGCCGCCTTGATCGCCTGCGCCGCGCCCGCGGTTTGCGGTCCCCAGACACTGAGGATCCCGCACAGCTTGGGATGCTGCTGCAAAACCGTGGTCGTGATGTCGCCGGCCTTGTTGGCGTCCCAGCTGGTCGGCTGCGACGACACGACCTTGATCGACGGGTCGGTCTTGAACACCTCCATCGCGCCATTCTTCATGTCGAGCGAATAGGCTGCGGTCGCCTCGCCTTCGAGGATCGCAACCTCGCCGGAGCCCTTGCCGCCGCCACACTGATTGATGACCTCGCGCGCGATCTTGGTGCCGAGATCCTTGGCATCGACGCCGACATAGGCGTCGGTCAGGGTATTCGATGCCATGTTGACCTGCACGACATAGATGCCCGCATCCATCGCACGCTTCAGCTCCTTGGCGAGCAGCGTGACGTTCGGATTCTGCACCACGATCACGTCGGGCTTGTCGTTGATATAGTCGCTGACGGTCTGAAGCTGGATGTCGGACTTCATGTTGGCGTCGCGGGTGACGAGCTTGATGCCGTAATCGTCGAAGCGATCCTTCATCACGCGCGTCCATTCGGATTCCAGAACGCCCATCCAGACCGGCGACCAGGCCACCGTCTTGCCCTTGAGCGACTTGTCGAATTTCTCGCGCAGCTGGTCGCGCGGCCCGGCCGCCTGTGATGGCGCCGCCACCAGCGCGGCGGTTGCCACCATCGCGGCCAGTCCGATGCCGGCAAACGCCCTTCTGTGCACAGCTTTCGTCATGTCAATTCCTCCCCTGTTATGTCGGCCGACTGTTGCGGCCCGTTGGTTGATGCAGAGCTTTAGTCGCCCTGCTTCGACGTCTCCTCGTCGCGCGGATGCAGCCGGGAATCGAGCAGGATCGCGATCAGCAGCACGACTCCCTTGACGATGTTCTGGGTCTGCACGTCCATGTCCATGATGGTCATGCCGTTCAGCAGCACGCCGATCAGCAGCGTTCCGGCGATGACGCTCATCACGTTGCCGCGGCCGCCGACGAGGCTGACGCCGCCGAGCACCACAACCATGATGACGTCGAAAATGATCGTGGATTCCGCGACCTGGAGATGCATCAGCGCCGTCTGCGCGACCATCACGACACCGCCGACATACCCGATCGCGGCGCACAGCGCGTACTCGATCATGGTCAGCGGGCGGGTCGGCAGACCGGTCTGACGCGCGGCGTCGGGATTGTCGCCATGGGCATAGACGAAGCGCCCGATCACGGTGCGCGACAGGAAGAGATGCACCACGACCGCGGTGGCCGCGAAGATCAGGATCGAGATCGGAACGCCGCCCCAGATGTTGCCGCCGAGCCGCAGGAATTCGTCATGCCCCTTGGAAAGATAGACGACATAGTGCTGCACGGCCGTGGTGCGTACGATTCCCAGCACCGCAAGGCTCGACGCCAGCGTCGTCAGCAGTGGCGGCATCTCGATCACCGAGATCAGAAACCCGTTCAGGATGCCGATGACGATCGCCATCACGAAGCCGATCAGCAGCGCGACCGGCGTCGCGTAGCCCGAATTCATCAGGATGATCGCGATCGCGGTGGAGGCGGCAAAGGAGGCGACTTGCGACAGATCCAGTCCTCGCCCGATCACGACCACCGCCATGCCGAGCGCGAGAATGCCGAGTATCGAAATGTTGCGCGCCAGCGCGAACAGATTGCCCAGCGTCAGGAAGCCCTTCAGGAAGATCGAAAAAATGACGATCAGGACCGCGCACATCACCAGCACGGCCGTCGTCTGCGTCAATTTCGCCCCGCGCGCGCCCGAACTGCCGGTCACCGGGTCCTCCCAGGATTGATTTTATTGTGGGCGGAAATTGAACAGAATGTATCCAGAAGTCAACGTCCGTATCCAAGATTTGGACAGCAACTGGCTTGACCCAAGGATATATTCGCGCCTGAAATCCCATAAGTATCTGTAATTATGTTGATATATGCATCAGCTAATGAACCGCAATTGAAGCGCGTTTCCGAGTTCGATCGGTCTTTTTGAAGTCGACACTGCGATATTGGATACATTTGGCCTGGGAGCCTGTCCCTAAGGTCAACTGGTCCTTATAGCGCCATCACCCGCGGCGACGGAACGAAGCCGACGACGTTGCGGCAATCGCTCCTGGCCAAGGCCTGAAGATCGTGGCGAAAGAGAATGCCGGGACCGAGCATTGACGCCGCCTTTCGCCCATCGAAGCCGCGCCAGGTGGAAGCACGAGCGAGCTGACGGCCGGTTTAAATTCTGTCTCGACGCGCCCATATTCGTGACAGGTTCGCAAACACTGACGGCACCAGATTGTCCGAACAACTGTCGATGTTCGATGCGCCCGCCGCAGAACCGGCGGGTCTGCACTACGCGCCGGATTTCATTTCCAAAGCGGCCGAGGGCGAACTCATCCGCCACATCCGGGCACTTCCGCTTGCCCCCTTCCAGTTCGGACAGTTCGAAGGCAAGCGCCGCGTGGCTTCGTTCGGTTACCGGTACGACTATGCGTCGCGCCGACTGGAATGTGCCGAGCCGATCCCCTCCTGGTTAAACGGCATCGTCGCCGCGATCCAATCCTTCGGCGGCGCGTCGACCGAGATCGGGCAGATCCTGTGCACCGAATATGATCGCGGCGTCGGTATCGGCTGGCACCGCGACAAGCCGCATTTCGACCGGATCTTTGGACTGTCCCTGGGATCCGCGTGCAAGTTCCGCTTTCGTCGCCGGACGGAAAACGGATGGAAGCGGTTCACGCTCGATGCGGCGCCCCGATCACTCTACCTGATGGCCGGTGATGCACGGCAGATATGGGAGCACAGCATTCCGCCGGTCGAGGCCCCCAGATACTCGATCACCTTTCGAACCATGGTCGAAACGGCGCGGGGTGCCAAAGCGTCGCGATGACCCTGGATTGCCGGTTCCAGCGCTCCGCTGCGCATCGCCGCATCAACCCTGATCGAGCGCTACTCCGATCCGATCGGAACACGCAACCATGAGCGGAAGGTGCGACCAACGCCGCGCGAATGGTTGATGGGACGGGGCGGACGAGCTTGGGAAGTTCGTCCGCCGAGAGATCGCGCGCCCCCCGGATCTCGATCGCGGGGAACGCACCGGGCGTCTCACGCCGCTTTAGCAGCAGCCTTGTCCGCCGGTGCCGTTTCCATGGCGCGCATGTAGAGATCGAGCAGCGATTCGCGCTCGTCGCGCTCATCCTGATCCTGCTTTCGCAGCTTGACGATCTCCTTGAGGATCTTCACGTCGAAACCCTCACCCTTGGCTTCCGAAAACACTTCCTTCTTCTGCTCGTTCAGTTCCTGCAGTTCAGCGTCCAGATTCTCGATCCGCTCGATGAAGGAACGAATTTTTCCGCCGGGAATGGTGATGTCAGACATGGTGCCTCTTTGTTGAATGAGGCGGTGAAAATGAAAGCAAAGTGATAACCAATGTCTTAAACTTCAGCGGTCCTGTAGCGCATCTACCCCGCGGCTTGCCGCGGTATTTCAGACCGCGATCCAGCTGATCACGGCCGCGGCCGACGTCCAGAGCGTCCATCCAAGGCCAAGCAGAGACATCACCGCGGCCGCCATTGCCACAGCCAACAGCAGACCATCTTCCTGCAGGTAAGCGATCGCGATCAGGACGACCACAATCCCGGGAATGACGTTGACCAGAGGCAGGGGCCAGCCCGCCAGCAGACCCAACAGGAACACGACCAACCCAACAAGCCGGTCCGTCACGTCATGGCGCGCGTTCCAGCGCGGCCGGCTGATGTTCTCGATCGCGCGCAGCAGCGGACCCGCCCTGACGGTAAACCGCTTGAATCGCTTGAAGTCGAACGGCCGCTTCGACAGAAAGCGGGGAAAAGATGGAGCACTGTGCCCCAACATCATCTCGACCGCCGGAAACAGGAGGGCCAGCGTCGCAACCGTGGCCACGCCAGGGACGATCACGAGTAGCCCCAGCAACAGCAGGAGCAGCCCGAACGAGCGCCTGTCCAGATGGCTGAGGAGCCATTCAAGGTCGACGGGGCCGTCAGGTGCTTGCGCGACGAGTTCTTCGAGGAGTTGGGAAGTACGGGTAGGCGCTGAGGGGGAAACGGGCAAATGGAGCATTACCCGGTAACATGGTCGAACTCCGTATCGATTGCAACGAATGCCAGAGGCGCCTAGGAAGCATTGATGGACAACGATTCCGACCTGGCGTGGCACGGCCATGCGCCGAAAAGCCCCCTGCCCGCCGGTCGCCGCCGCTGGCCGTGGTTCCTTCTGATCGTCGTCCTCGCCCTTGTCGGCGCCGGCGGCGTCTACGCTTGGCCCGAAGTCGCGGCATTGGTCCCCGCCATAAGCCACGAATCGTCCGGCGAGGCGATGACGACGAGCGACAAGGAGGCATTGCCAACTCTCCTCGCGGCCCAGCAGAAGCTCGAGGAAGACCTCGCCGCACTCGATCGGTCGGTAGCCGACGGGCAGGCGCAATTGAAGGCCATTACCGACCAGCTGGCGGCCCTGACCTCGAAGGTCGACGAGTTGCAGCATCTGCCGCCGCCGGCAGCGCCGCCGCCACCTGTTGCGGCCGAGGTGCCACGTGCCCCGATCGCGCCACCCGCCCCGCAGCCGAGAAAGCCGCCGCCTCGGGCAGCCAGGTCCTCGGGTCCCGTTTCGATCGGCGGCGCACCGCTCAATGTCGCGCCCAACATGGCCCGTTGAGCTCAGAAATGCCCCAAACCGTATTCCGATATTTGGCTTGGGGTTTGATCCTGGGCCTCTTCATCGTCACCGATACAACGCTGGCATTTCGTCCCCACACGTTGATATCGCCAAACGCCGATCGCTTTGCCGCGCTCTTCGTTGTCGGTGCCGTCTTTTCGTTCGCCTATCCGAAGCATGTCCTGCCAATCCTGCTGGCGCTTCTCGCCGTCATTGTCGGCTTCGAACTGATTCAAAAGCTGCTCGCCGGCAGGCATGGCTACATAAAAGACATATTCGTCAAAGGCGCCGGCTGTTGCGCAGGCGTTGTCGCCGCCACTGCCCTGAGACGCGCGCGTTCAGCGATGTCCAAGCCTACAGGTAACCCCTGACATCCTGCGCCGCCTTTGCCCTGTTCGACGTTGGGGCAGAGGCACGTGTCGGCAACCTTCAGTCCAATCCATCATCAGCAGTTTGACCAGGCTCCGGCCAAGGAAAGACGCTGCGCAAGCCTGCCCCTGGCAGGGGCAAGTCCGCTATTCAAATTGGATCGGCTCGGATCCGGGATAGGAATGAGCAACGAACTCGCAGAACGCGCGAGCCGCCGGAGAAAGCTTCGCCTTGTCCTTCCAGGCAAGCCCGACATCCATGGTGTGGACATCGTCATCGAGCGTCTTGAGATCGATGCGATGTCCTTCCAGCGACCAGGGACGGTAGACCATGTCGGACAGGATCGTAATTCCCATGCCGGTTGCGACCATGCTGCGAACCGCTTCGACCGACAGGGTCCGGAAGATGACGTTCGGCACATGCGCCGTATGCTGCCAGTAACGCATCGCGGAGCGTTCGGCTTCATCGACGGTCAACATCAGATAGGGCTCGCTTGCCAGGTCCGCCAGCTTGATGCTGTCCTTGCGCAGCAGCGGATGATTGACGCAGGTCCACAAGCGACGCGGCGAGCGCAACAAGAGCCGCGAGCGAATGGAGTGCCGGTCATGCAAGTTTGCAACCAGCATGATGGCCGCATCGACGCTACCGCTGATCAAGCTCTGCTCGATCGCGTCGCGCGGAAACTCGTGGAGACGCACCGTGATGCCCGGGAATGATCGCCAGAAGCGCGACAACAAGGGCGGCAGGAAATAGCCGGCGATGGTGTAGCTGACGGCGACATCGACGGTGCCGTCGACCTGCATTCCCCAACGATGCGGCCCACGTATGGCATCCGATACACTAGCCTCGATGGCGCGGGCACGCTGCAAGAACTCCCGTCCGTCAAAGGTCAGCGTCACGCCGTTCGAATGACGGTCGAACAGCTTGTGACCGAGCTCGGCCTCGAGCGCCTTGATGGACGCGGTGACCGCAGACTGCGTCACGCTGAGCGCCGCCGCGGCGGCCGAAACGCGCCCGGTCTCGGCGGTTGCGATGAAATGCCGAACCTGACGGAACGTCAGAGACATAAAAATTTCCGATATCAGCGAACGATATTTCGAATTTTACAATCCCCCGGGGGAACGGAAAAATCAATCCGTCGGTTCGCGAGTGAGAGGCATTGAGGTCATGTCCGATGGTTTGGAATTGGTCGCTCGCGATATCAGCGTCCAATTCGAAGGCCTGAAGGCGCTGTCCAACGTGACCTTGACCGTACCGCGGGGACGTATCGTCGGGCTGATCGGTCCGAATGGAGCCGGCAAGACCACTCTTATTAATGTGCTGACAGGTTTCCAGCCGGTTGGCGCCGGAACCGTGGAACTGGAGGGCGAGACGCTGAGTGGCATTGCAGCGCACAAGCTGCGCCGCAAAGGCGTGGCGCGAACCTTCCAGTCGGGCCGACTTTTCCGCGACCTGCCGGTGATGGACAACCTTGAGGTGACCGGCGTCGGCCTGGGCCAATCCCGTCCGGAGGCGATCGGTGAAGCCGAGCGCGTCATGGCCTGGCTCGGCATTTCGCATCTGTCCAACACGATCGCCGGTGCCCTGCCCTATACCGACGAGCGCCGCGTCGCGATCGGCCGCGCCATCATGTGCACACCGCGCTATCTGCTGCTCGATGAACCGGCGGCTGGAATGTCGGAGCATGAAAGCCACGAACTTGCCGCCATCATCCGGCGGATCGCCGGCGAGCTCAATGTCGGGGTGCTGCTGATCGAGCACAATATCGGCCTCGTGCTCGAGCTCTGCGAGCGGATCTACGTCCTCGATTCCGGCGAAGTCATCGAAGCCGGCCCGCCCGCTCAGATCCGTGACAGCGATGCGGTGCGGCACGCCTATATGGGTACGCAGCGCGACGAGCCGCTTCCGCCGGTCGCCGCCGAAGAGGCCGTCGCGTCATGACGCTGCTTGCCGTCGACGACATCACCGTCAGCTACGGGCGCCTGACGGCTCTCCGCGGCCTGACGCTGAAGATCGATGAAGGCGAAATCCTGTTCGTGACCGGCCCGAACGGCGCCGGCAAGTCGACCTTGCTCAACGCCATCGCGGGCGTCGTGCCACCGGGCTCCGGGTCCATCATGATCGATGGCACAAAGATCACGGGTGCCGCACCCGAAGACATCGCCCGGCGTGGATTCTCCCTGGTTCCGGAAGGACGCAATGTCTTTGGCGCGCTGACGATCGAGGAGAATCTGAAGGTCGGAACCGGCATGCGCGCCGACCGCAAGAAGATCGTCGACGATCTGGATCAGGTCTACGAGGAATTCCCGATGCTGGCCGAGCGCCGCCACACCCCGGCGGGCATGCTCTCCGGCGGCCAGCAGCAGATGCTTGTCATTGGCCGCGCCTTGATGGCCGCGCCCCGCATCATGGCGATCGACGAGCCGTCGCTCGGCCTTGCGCCAAAGATCATCGACCAGGTCTACGAGATCCTGGTGCGGCTGCGGACGCAGCGCAAGCTCACCCTCCTGATCGTCGAGCAGAGTTCGACACGCGCCATGATGACGGGCGGACGGATGGTCCTGATCCGCGGCGGCCGCATCGTGCTCGAGGGCCCTGCGGCCGATATGGTCAGGGATGATCGTCTGAAGCAGTCCTATTTCGGCTTCGGAGATCATTGACATGCGCGAGCTGCTCCAGATCATCTTCGATGCCCTCAGCCTCGGCAGCCTCTACGCCCTTGGTGCGCTCGGCATCGCCCTGATCTTCGGCGTGATGCGGCTCGTCAACTTCGCGCACGGCGATTTCATCGCGTTTTGCGTCTTCGCCATGCTGTGGCCGTCGATCGATGCGGCGGCGATCGTCTTTGCCGGGCAGCTGCCGTTCTATCTGTTGATCCCGCTGCTGCTCTTGATCGGGGCCGCGCTGTCGATCCTGTCGGAGATCGTCGTCTTCCGCCGCTTCCGCAATGCCAATCCGGCGACGATGATGATCGCTTCCTTCGCGCTCGGCTTCGTGATCCGGCATCTCCTGCTGATGCTGTTTTCCAGCCGGCCGAAGTCGATCACGCTGTGGCCGAGCCTCGGCCTGCCGGTCGAACTCCTGGGCGCTCACATCCCGATGCTCCAGGTCGTGACCATCATCATCACGCTGGCCGTGCTGGTGGTCCTCGTCCTGTTCCTCAAGCGCACGCGCTACGGGCTCGAGATGCGCGCGGCCGCCGACAATTTCACCATGGCGCGCATGCTCGGGGTCCGCGCCAACGGCGTGATCCTGCTGGCCTTCGCCATCAGCGGCATGCTGGCGGCGGCGATCGGCCTGATCCTGGCGACCAATTCCGGCACCGCCGACATCGGCATGGGCGCCAACGTGATGCTGATCGCGTTCATCGCGACCGTGATCGGCGGCCTCGGCAGCATTCCCGGCGCCGTTGCCGCCGGCTTCCTGATCGGTGCGGCCAGCGTCGTGTTCCAGGCGACCCTGCCACACGACGCCAGGGTATTCCGCGACGCCTTCGTCTACGGCGCCGTTATCGTCGTCCTTCTGGTGCGGCCGCAGGGCCTGTTCGCACCGAAATCCGCCAAGCAGAGGGTCTGATCGATGTCGCAGCGGCCGTCCGTCATCCGGCAAACGATCATCACGCCGATCGTGCTGATCGTGGCGCTGCTCATCATGGCCGCCCTCTCCTATCAATTCGGCAGCCGGGCCTTCAACCGCACCGTGGTCGAGATGTTCATCAACATCATGGTGGTGGTCGGGCTCTACGTCTTCGTCGGCAATTCGGGCCTGCTGTCGTTCGGGCATATCAGCTTCATGTGCCTCGGCGCCTACATGACCGCCTGGCTCACGATTCCGCCGGTGATGAAGTCGATCACGCTCAAGGGCCTGCCGGCGTGGCTGCTCCACGCGCAACTGCCGATGTGGGTGGCGACACCGATATCCGGACTGTTTGCGGCACTGTTCGCGCTGATCGTCGGGCGCGTCATCATGCGCCTGTCGGGCATCGCCGCCTCGATTGCGACCTTCGGCCTGCTCGGCGTCATCAACAATATCTATTCGAACTGGGATTCGGTGACGGGCGGACAGGGTTCGATCGTCGGCATTCCGCCCACCATGAATGTCTGGACCGGATGGATCGGCGGCGCGGTGGCCATCGCGATCGCCTATCTCTACTCGATCTCGCGCTCCGGACTAGCACTTCGCGCCACGCGAGACGAAGCCGTCGCGGCCAGCGCCTCCGGCATCGATATCGTTCGAGAACGGCTGATCGCCTTCGTCGTCAGCGCCTTCATCATCGGGCTCGCCGGCGCGCTGTACGCGCATTTCCTGAGCATCGTCAATCCCGGCGCATTCTATCTGCGGACGACGTTCATCACGCTGTCGATGCTGGTGGTCGGCGGCATGTACAGCCTCAGCGGAGCCGTCTCCGGCGTAGTCGCGATATCCGTGCTGATCGAGCTGTTCCGCAATCTCGAGAAGGGCATCAGCCTCGGCGGTCACACCGTCGGGCTGCCGAACGGTGTCCAGGAGATCGCGATCGGCATCATCACCATCGCGATCCTGATGTACTTGCCGACGGGACTGACCCGCAACCAGGAATTCTCCTGGCGTCGATGGCCGTTGCAGCGCCGCCTGACGCCACCGGTCCAGACCGCGCTGAAGGAACTGCACTGACGCTCGTTTGTACAATTGGAGGAGTGGGGTTATGCGCTTTACGACATTACTCAGCATCTTGGCCGGAGCATCCGCGCTCTGGTTCACGCCGGCCCGGGCAGCCAACGAGATCGTTGTTGGATTTGCGACCGCTGCATCCGGATTCATGCAGGCCTATGACAAGCCGGCGCAGGACGCGGCGCTGATCCGGATCGAGGAGATCAACAAGGCCGGCGGCCTGCTCGGCAAGAAGATCAAGCCAGTCTTTGCCGACACCAAGACCGATCAGGCGGAGGGTGCCAAAGCCGGCCTTGCGGTGCTCGACCAGGGTGCCGACCTCGTCATCGTCTCCTGCGACTACGATTTCGGCGCGCCCGCGGCGCTGCAGGCGCAGGCCGCCGGCAAGGTCTCCTTCTTCCTCTGCGCCGAATCGATCAAGGCCGGCATCCCCGGCGTCGGCCCGTTCTCGTTCTCGGCCTCGGTGCTGGCACCGGTGCAGGGAGCGACCATGTCGGAATGGGCTTACACCAAGAAGAACGCACGCAGCTTCTATCGGCTGCTCGACAGCTGGACCGTCTACAACAAGGGCATCTGCGACGGCTTCGACTGGATGCTGCCGCGCCTGAAGGAGGCCAAGCTGGTCGGCAGCGACACCTTCAAGAACGACGATGCCTCGATCGCCTCGCAGATCACGCGCATCAAGAGCCTGCCGAAGGAGCCTGACGCCATCATGCTCTGCACGATGATGCCGGGCGCTGTCTCCGCCATCAAGCAGATCCGTGCCGCCGGCATCAAGTCGATGATCCTCAACGGGTCGGGTGTCGACGGCAGCTACTGGATGAACGCCGTTCCTGATCTCTCGAACTTCTACGTCCCGGTGCAGGGCTCGGTCTATGGCGATGATCCGAATCCGAAGGTCAACGAGTTCAACAAGAAGTACAAGGAGGTCACCGGCGGTGACCCCTCCAGCCAGTACGTCTATCCGGGTTACGTCCTGATCGACGTCTGGGCCAAGGCGGTCGAACGCGCCAAATCGACCGATGCGGCGGCCGTCGTGGCCGAGCTCGAGAAGATGAACAACGAGTCCACGCTGTTCGGGCCGCGCACCTTCACCAAGGACATCCACCACCAGAACCAGGGTCGCTACCTGATCGTCGACACCGAGGCCGGCAAGCCGCAGGTGATCGACCAGTGGACGATCTCGGAAAAGATCCCGCTCGACTATCTGGTGTCCAAGTAACCCGGCAATGCGCCGCCCTGGGTGCGCCAGTCATACCCCGGGGCGGCCTTCGCCGGTCATATGCAAAGCCAGTTGGAAGGAAATCAGGAGATGGTCGTGATCAACTGCGACATGGGCGAGGCCTACGGCCTCTACAAGATGGGCGACGACAAGGCATTGATGCCTCATATCGACGTCGCGAACGTCGCCTGCGGCTTTCATGCCTCCGACTTCAATCACATGCGCAAGACCGTGCAGCTCGCCAAGCAATTCGGCGTCAAGGTCGGGGCGCACCCGTCGCTGCCCGATCTGCAGGGATTTGGTCGCCGGGAGATGAAGATCGACCGCGAGGAGCTGGCCAATTGCCTGCTCTATCAGATCGGCGCACTCAAGGCCTTCCTGGATGCCGAAGGCATGGCGCTCAATCACATCAAGCCGCACGGCGCACTTTACGGCATGGCATCACGTAGCGAGGAGATCGCCGAAGCCGTGGCTGATGCCGCTGACGTCTACAAGGTGCCGCTGCTCGGCATGAAGGGAACGCTGCACCAGAAGGTCTACGAGCGGCGCGGTCATGCCTTCGTCGCCGAATACTATGCCGACCTCGACTACAATGCCGACGGCAGCCTGATCATCACCCGCGAGCACGAGGCGAAGGATCCGGCCGACGCCGCCACCCGATGCGCAAGGGCGGTCAATGAAGGCAAGACGCGCACGGTGGCCGGAAACGACATCGTGGTCGGCTCCGATTCGATCTGCATCCACTCCGACACGCCAAACGCCGTCGCCATCGCCGAGGCCGTCCGCGAGGCGGTGCGCCCCTATCTCACCGCGCGCTGAACCGTCGCGGCAACGAACCAAAGACTTTCAAGAGGAAACAATGGCAACGCAGCAGATCTTCTCGCCGCTCCCAGGCATCTTTTATCGCAAGCCCGCGCCCGACAAGCCGGTCTACAAGAACGACGGCGACGCCGTCGCCGAGAGCGACACGATCGGGCTTATCGAGGTGATGAAATCGTTCAACGAGGTGAAAGCCGGCATCGCCGGCAAGATCGTCCGCTTCCTGGCCGAGAATGAAGATGCCGTGATGGCCGGCCAGCCGATCGCCGAAATCGACGTTTAGGGCTCTTCGACCAGCCATGGCGATCAAGAAGCTCCTCATAGCCAATCGCGGCGAGATCGCGGTGCGCATCATCCGCGCAGCGCGCGATCTCGGCATTGCGACCGTGCAGGTCTACAGCAAAGCCGACCAGGACTCGCTTGCAGTCAGGCTCGCCGACGAAGCGGTCGATATCGGTCCGCCGCAGGCGTCGAAATCCTATCTCAACCAGGCGGCCATCCTCACCGCGGCACGGAGCACCGGTGCCGACGCCATCCATCCCGGCTACGGCTTCCTGGCGGAGAACGCCGAGTTCGCCGCCGCTGTCGAAGCGGCGGGATTGATCTTTGTCGGCCCGACCGCGGAATCGATCCGGCTGATGGGCGACAAGGTCGCGGCACGCGAGGCCGCCGCCGCGGCCGGCGTGCCGACCGTCCCCGGCAGCCAGGGGCGGCTGGAGTCGGCGGAAGCGGCCTTCGCACTGGTCGAGAAAACCGGTTTCCCCGTGATGATCAAGGCCGCCGCCGGAGGTGGCGGACGCGGCATCCGCATCGCGCGGTCGCCAGAGGAGTTTCAACATCTGATGCCGCAGGCACAGGCCGAGGCGCTCGCGGCCTTTGGCGACGGCGGGCTTTACGTCGAAAAGCTGATCGAAGGCGCGCGGCATATCGAGGTGCAGGTGCTCGGCGACGGACACGACGTGATCCATTGCTTCGAGCGCGAATGCTCGTTGCAGCGCCGCCGCCAGAAGGTCTGGGAAGAAGCCCCCTCGCCCTCGCTCACCCAGGCCGCGCGGGAGCGGCTCTGCACCTCGGCCGTGGCACTCGCCAAAGCGGTCAATTATCGCGGCGCCGGGACGCTCGAATATCTCTACGACGACGCCACCGGCGAATTCTACTTCCTGGAGATGAACACCCGCATCCAGGTCGAGCATCCGGTCACGGAGATGATCACGGGCATCGACCTCGTCCGCGAGATGATCCAGATCGCCGGCGGCGAACGCTTACGCATCAGCCAGAACGAGATGCGCGTCAGCGGCCATTCGATCGAGGTCCGTATCAACGCCGAGGATCCCGCCAGAAACTTCCTGCCGAACCCGGGCACGGTGAGCGCGCTCAGCCTGCCCGTCGGCGACGGCGTTCGCTTCGACAGCATGCTCTATCAGGGCTACACGGTGCCTCCCTTCTACGACAGCCTGCTCGGCAAGCTGATCGTGCACGACAAGGATCGGCCGAGCGCCATGAAGAAACTCGAGCGCGCGCTTGCCGAGCTCAGCGTCGAAGGCATTTTCACGACCAAGCCCCTGCACCAGGCGCTGGCGCGCGACGCCGACGTCCAGGCTGGACGCTTCCATACGGCATGGCTCGAACCATGGCTTGAGTCCCATGCCGCCGCCCTTGCCACCGCTCAGCCGCCATCAGCCGCGAAGGTCGCCTCATGATGGCGATAGAATCCGCCCCGTCAGCAACAGGAGGCCGCTAGCATGCAAACTCGATTTTCCTTCGGCGGCGATGAGCACATTTTCGCCGAGGTCGGCGAAGCGATGTCGCTCGAGGCCTTTTTCAAGAGCCTGTTCATCACGAATGCGGTGCGCGATGCCAGGATCAAGGGCGTTACCGAGATCTGCCCGGCGAACGCGTCCTATCAGGTCAAGTTCGATCCGGATCAGATCAAGCCGGACGATCTCCTCGCCGAGCTGAAGCGGCTGGATTCCGCATCCGAGAAATCGGAACCGGTGATCAAGACGCGGATCATCGAGATTCCCGTGCTCTACAACGATCCCTGGACCCATGAGACCTTGATGCGCTTCCGCGAGCGTCACCAGGATCCTGACGGCACCGACCTCGAATACGCCGCGCGGATCAACGGCCTCGACAGCGTCGATGCCTTCATCAAGGCGCATTCCAGCGCGCCCTGGTTCGTCTCGATGGTCGGCTTCGTCGCCGGCCTGCCCTTCCTCTACCAGATGGTCGAGCGCAAGCGGCAGCTTCAGGCCCCGAAATATCTGCGCCCGCGCACGGATACGCCGAAGCTCACCGTCGGGCATGGCGGCTGTTTCAGCTGCATTTATTCGGTGCGCGGCGCCGGCGGTTACCAGATGTTCGGCATCACGCCGATGCCGATCTATGATCCCAACCAGACCATCAGCTATTTGCGTGACTTCATGTGCCTGTTCAAACCGGGCGACATCGTGAAATGGAAACCGATCGACCGGGCAGCCTATGACGCTGCGGTCGCCGACGTCGACGCCGGCCGATTCGCGCCCGTGATCCGCGACGTCTCGTTCTCGCTGACCGAGTTCAACCGCGACATTGATGGCTACAACAGCAAGCTCGATGGAGTTCTCCATGGCCGTTAGGGTTTTGAAGCCGGGTCTTGCGACCACCGTCCAGGACCTCGGACGTCCCGGCTACTATCACATCGGCATCCCGCTCTCCGGCGGCATGGACCGTCACGCGCTGGTCGCTGCAAATCTGCTCGTCGGCAATGATGCAGGCGCAGCGGTGCTTGAAGCGGTGTTCATGGGGCCCGAGCTCGAATTCACCGAGGACGCCACGGTCGCCGTCACCGGCGCGGAGCTGCCGCCGAAACTCGACGGCGACCCGCGCGAGATCTGGACCAGCTTCAAGGTGAAGCGCGGCCAGATTCTCTCCTTCGACTTCCTCAAGCGAGGCGCGCGCGGCTACATCGCGGTCGCCGGTGGCATCGATGTGCCCGTGGTGCTCGGCTCGCGATCGACGTACGCACTCGGCGCGCTCGGCGGCTTCAAGGGCCGCAAGCTCGAGGCCGGCGACGAATTGCCGGTCGGCCATGCCAGCGTGCCGGTCAAGGACGGCCGCACCGTCGCCAACGATTTGCGCGGGCAACCGGCGGGAATGCCGACAGAGCTGCGCGCCATGCCCGGCCTCTATTGGCACCGCATCACCGAGGCCGCCGGCAGCGGCTTCTTCTCCGACACCTGGAAGGTCGCGCCGGAAGCGGACCGCATCGGCTACCGTTTCAAGGGCGGCAAGCCGCTCGAATTCGTTCCGCGCGAACCTCCGTTCGGCGCCGGCTCCGATCCGTCCAACATCACCGATGCCTGCTATCCCTACGGCTCGATCCAGGTTCCCGGCGGCACCGAGCCGATCGTGCTGCATCGCGACGCCGTATCCGGCGGCGGCTACTTCATGGTCGGCACCGTGATCGCCGCAGACATGGATCTGATCGGCCAGCTGCAACCCAACACGCCGGTGAAGTTCGTCAAGGTCGACATGGATCAGGCGCTTGCGGCACGCAAGAGCCGGACCGAGCTGCTGGGCAAGCTTCGCAGCGCCATGGCTTAATCGCCAGGAGCTCGCCGCATCTGCCAACGGACCTCGGCCGCCGGCGCCGACGCGATCGCGCATGGTCAAGCCAAAACCTGTGGCTGTCGGTTGCGCGCTCGCACATCTGAGGTCGGTGCCACGGCGTGCTGTCCGTCGGGCGGCACGAGAGTTGCAGCGGACACATTCGGGCTGAGAAACACTGCTCATGAGTTATGCAAACATCGGAACAACCGCGATGTCCGTTTCTCTGAAACAGATCCGCTACTTCGTCGCCGCCGCCGAGACCGGGCGGATCAGCCAGGCGGCCATCGATCTCAACGTCTCGCAATCTGCGGTCACCGCGGCGATCCAGCAGCTCGAGGCCACCGTCTGCGCCCGCTTGCTGGAGCGCGCGCCGAACGGCGTAACCGTCACCATGGAGGGCAGCCGCTTCCTCTCCCAAGGTCGTCAAATCCTCGCCGCCGTCGCCGAAGCGGTGCGCGACACGCAGATGTCCGCCGGCCCCCTGTTCGGGACGATCCGCGTCGGCGTCACCTACACCGTGTCGGGCTACTTCCTGCCGCGTCATCAGATGCGCTTCAAGGCGAGTTTCCCCGGAATCACGATCGAGCTGTTTGAGGCGCCGCGCGACGTGCTCGAACGCGCGCTCGTCGATGGTGCGCTCGACCTCGCGGTGATGCTGGTCTCGAACCTGCGCGACAACGCCATGCTCACCAGCGAGACCTTGCTGCGATCGCCGCGCCGGCTGTGGCTTGCGCCCGAGCATCCCCTGACCCGTGCCGAGCGGGTCCACCTCGCTGACATCGCGACCTATCCGTACGTCATGCTCACGGTCGACGAGGCCAAGCACACCTCGATGCGCTATTGGAACAACGCTTCACTCGAACCGAAGACGGTGTTCCGCACCTCCTCAGTCGAAGCCGTCCGCTCCATGGTCGCCGGCGGCATGGGGATCGCCATTCTGTCCGACCTGATCTACCGGCCCTGGTCGCTGGAGGGGCAGCGGATCGAGACCCGCGTCATCGAGGACGAGGTGCCCAGCATGGACATCGGTCTTGCCTGGCGTCGCGACACCAAGCCATCGGAGGCTGCGATGGCTTTCCGCGATTTCATGCGCTTTGCGGTTGCCGGCGTCGGGCCGGCCCGGCCCCCCGTCAGCGTCGATCACCGGCACCAGGCCGAGGAGGCCATCGGAATCTAGAATATCAGTTTCCGTTTTATTCGACTTGACGCCGTCCGGCTGTCCTCGCCAAACTTTGTCCGGGGACACGACGACCGGAGGCACAGCCGGCGGCGGGAGTGAGACATGCAAGTCACGTACACGACCAACGACATTCCGTCGCAGACCCGCCGCCAGTACTGGCAGGAGGTCGTCTCGAAGACCTATTACTCGCTCGACCTGCGCTTCCCGAGCACGCGCGACTTCAACGCGCGCCTCGGCGCCTGGTCGATGGGCCCTGTCTCAGTGTCCCGCAACATTGCCAACGGCCTGCTGTACAAGCGGCATGAGCGGCATCTCCTGAGCGAGCGGGAGGAATCCTTCCTGATCACGGTGCCCGAGCTCGCCGAAATCCGTTTCGAGCAGGACGGCAAAGTGGTGCAATGCCGGCCGGGCGCGTTCCTGATCGAACGCAGCCACCTACCCTACGAGTTCAGCCATCAGGATCCGACGGCGCTGTGGTGTCTGAAGATCCCGAGCGCAGTGCTGCGCGCCCGCATTTCCCGGCCCGAGCGCCTCGCGACGCTGCAATTCGACGCCAGCCGCAGCGTCGGCGCGCTGTTCGTCGACACGCTGCGCCTGTCCGGTGAACGGATCGAGGAAATGGACGAGACGGCGCGCACGATGATGGGCAAGCACCTGATCGAGCTGCTTGCGATGGCCATTGAATCCGACGACCGTGTGTTGACCGGTCACTCGTCCTCCGTGCGCAACGGCCATTTGCTGCGTTGCGAGCAGTTCATCCGTGCCCGCCTCGACGATATGCGGCTCACGCCGCAGATGATTGCCGACGGCTGCGGCATCTCGCTGCGCTATTTGCACCAGATTTTCGAGGGCGAAGGTCTGACCGTCTGCGCCTACATCCGCAACCAGCGCCTTTCAATGTGCGACGCCCTGCTGCGCGATGCGAACTGCCGCAAGAGCATTTCGGAAATCGCCTATCAATGGGGCTTTGCCGACCAGGCGCAGTTCAGCCGCAACTATCGCGGCCGGTTCGGATGCACCCCGAGCGAGGCACGCGCCATTTCGCGCACAGCCAACTCCTGAAGACTGTCCTGCTGATCGATTCTTAGGCACACCGCCGCCGGTCTGGGCATGTATGGGCACCGGCACGGTTCGCTCTCTCGCACAAATCTTCCTGCGCTCAGCGTCAAGAACGGAAGCCGCCGCTCTGCCTAAGATCGGCGAAACGCTCGTTCGAAAGGAAGAGGCATGGCGCAGAACCTTCGTGTGGCCGTCGACGTCGGAGGCACCTTCACCGACATCTGCATCATGGACGAGACGACCGGTCTCGTGCGCATCGAGAAGACCTCCTCCACGCGCGACCCGATCGAAGGGATCATGGGCGGCGTATCCAAGGCCGGCATCGACCTGTCGAAGGTGGCGTTGTTCTCGCACGGCACCACTATTGCCACCAACGCGCTGATCACGCGCCGCCTGCCGCGCACCGCGGTGGTCACGACCAAGGGGTTCCGCGACGTCATCGAGATCCGGCGCGCCAACAAGGAGGACCTCTGGGACACCTACAAGGACGTGGTCCGGCCCTATGTGCCACGGCGCGACCGCCTCACCGTGCCCGAACGCGTCGATGCTGCCGGCACGGTGATCGAGCCGCTCGACGTCGAAGCCGCGCGCAGCGTCGCGCGTATCCTCAAGCGTCGCGGCGTCGCCGCAGTCGCGGTGTGCTTCATGAACGCCTATCTCAACGGCGCCAATGAGCGCGCGATGCGCGATATTCTGCTGGCCGAGATGCCCGACATTCCGGTTTCGATCTCCTCGCAGGTGCTTCCCGAAATCTTCGAGCACGAGCGGTTCTCGACGACGGTCGCCAATGCCGTGGTGAGCCCGGTCGTCGTCAACTACACGAGCCGGCTCGGCGAGCGCCTCTCAGACGAGGGCTACACCCGCGACCTTCTGCTGCTGCACACCGGCGGCGGCGTGATGACGCCGGCGAGCGTGAAGGATTTTGCGGCGCGCCTTGCCGGCTCCGGCATCGCCGCCGGCGCCATCGCCAGCCGCCATATCGCCGGTCTTTGCGGTTTCCCCCATTCGATCGGCCTCGACATGGGCGGCACGTCGACCGACGTGTCGCTGGCCTATGAGGGGCAGTCGCGGATCACCAAGGACTGGCATATCGAGTTCGGCTATCCGATCCGCTTCGCATCGATCGAGGTGCTCACCATCGGTGCCGGCGGCGGCTCGCTGGCCTGGACCGATCCGGCCGGCTCGCTGCGCAACGGCCCGCAATCGGCCGGCGCCTATCCGGGACCGGCCTGCTATGGCAACGGCAATACGCAACCGACCAACACCGATGCCAATGTGACGCTCGGCCGGCTTGGCACCGATCTCGCCGGTGGCAAGGTCAAGCTCAACCCCGAGCTGGCGCGGCAAGCGGTCGAGGGCGGCGTTGCCAAGCCGTTCGGCCTCGGCCTGCATGAAGCCGCAGATGCAATCGTCAAGGTCGCCAACGCCAACATGTCGGATGCGGTGCGGCTGATCTCGATCAGTCGCGGCTACGATCCACGCGATTTTGCGCTGGTGGCGTTTGGCGGCGCCGGTGCCCTGCACGGGGTCGACGTCGCACGTGAGCTGGCGATTCCCGTCGTGATCGTACCGCCCAATCCTGGCGTGACCTCAGCGCTCGGTTGCCTGCTCGTCGACATGCAGCACGATTTTTCGCAAAGCTGCATGGCCGACGCCGCCGAGGCCGACGCCACCGAGATCGAGGCGCAGTTCGCCGAGCTCGAGAAAGCCGCGCTCGCGCGGTTGACCCATGAGGGCGTCGCGCAGCAGGACATCGTGCTGCAGCGCTCGATCGACATGATGTATCGCGGCCAGTGGCGTTCGCTTGCCGTCAACGCGCCGCGGCCGATCGGCGCGATCGCCGATCTGGTGCAGAGCTTCCATGCCGAGCATCAGCGCGAATACAATTTCCGCCGCGACAGCGCACCGGTCAGCTTCTTCCGTCTCAATCTGAAGGCAGTGGGGGTGGTCCCCAAGGCCGAGTTTGCCGTTCACGAGCCGACCGGCGCTAGCCCCGAGCCGGTCAGCCGCCGCAGGGTCTGGTTCGAGGGCAGCGGGCTCGATACACCCGTCTATCGGCGCGACGACCTGCCCTGCGGCTTCTCCTTTCAAGGCCCCGCGATCATCGAGCAGGTCGATGCCACCACCGTCGTACCGCCCGGCGCCAGCGCCGAGGTCGACAAATATCTCAACATCATCATCCGCGTGAAGGAGTGAACATGGCCGGAGCTCTCCCGCTCGACCCCGTGACCTTCGAGGTTCTGAAGAACTCCTTCATCACCAGCGTCGACCAGATGGGCGAGCAGGTCTTGAGGACCTGCTACTCCTTCGTCATCTACAATCGCGATTTCTCGAGCGCGCTGCATGACGCCAACGGCGAATGCGCGGCGCAGGGCAACCAGGATATCGCCGTCCACGTCGGCACGCTGCATTTCACCTGCAAGGATGTCATGCGCCATTTCGAAGGCGACATGCATGAGGGCGACGTCTTCGCCATCAACGATCCCTATGCCGGCGGCACGCACTTCTCGGACGTCCGCCTGATCCGTCCGATCTTCGCCGACGGCAAGATCATCGCCTTCAGCCAGTCCAACGGACATTGGTCCGACGTCGGCGGCAGCGTGCCGGGATCGTTCGACGTCGCCGCCCGCGAGATGTTCCGCGAGGGCCTGCGCATCACGCCGGTCCGGCTGTTCGACAAGAACGGCCTGCGCAAGGACGTCGCGCATCTGATCGCCTCGAATACGCGCGATCCGGCCTCGATCATCGGCGATATCCAGGCACAGGCCGAAGCGACGGCCGTCTGCGAACGCGAGATCCTGCGCCTGGTCGGCAAATATGGCCGTGATACCGTCGAGACCGGGCTTGCCGCCGTGCAGGATTATGTCGAACGCTCGGCACGCCAACGCATCGCAGCGCTTCCTGACGGCGAATGGGAGACGGTCGATTTCATCGACCGCGATCCGGCCGGCGGCGAAGGCATGATCCCGATCCGCATCAAGATGACAATCAAGGGCGACCGCGCGATCTACGACTTCACCGGCAGCCATCCGACCATCGGCTCGATCTACAATTCGGCGTTCGGCGCGACCTTTTCCGCCGTCGCCGCCGGCATGAAGACATTCTTCCCCGACCTGCCGCTCAATTCCGGTTTCTACCGCTGCTTCGAGATCATCGCCCCCGAAGGCTCGATCGTCGATGCCAAATGGCCGATCGCGGTCACCGGCTTTCTGATGCCGTTCGAGAAGATCATGAACTCGATCTACGAAATGTGGTCGAAGCTGATGCCGGAGCGCGCGCTCGCTTGCGCGTTCAATCTCGAATATCTGCTCACCGGCGGGCTCGATGCCCGTAGCTCCGACAAGCCGATCTTCATGTTCTATGACTGGCTGCCCGGCGGCTGGGGCGGGCGCAACGGCAAGGACGGCAGCAATGTCACGACCGCCTGCTTCGGCACCGGCCTGATGTCGCAGCCGGTCGAAGGCCAGGAGCGCGCCAACCCGATCCTGACCACGGAATGCGAGATCCTCAAGGACTCTCCCGGCCCCGGCAAGTGGCGCGGCGGCGCCGGCGTGGTGAAGACGTCGCGGATGCTTCAGGCCGAAAAAACCGTGATTTCCTATATCTGCGACCGCGAGCGTGCGATCGTGTGGGGTATCGAGGGCGGCCTGCCGTCGATGCCGCACGGCCTGACCCTGAAGCGCGCCGGCAGCACGTCCGAGGAACGGCTCGGCTCGATCTTCTCGGACGTCCCGATCGGCGAAGGCGACACTTTCTCGCGGCCGACCGCCGGCGGCGGCGGGTTTGGCGATCCGCTTGAGCGCGATCCGAACTTCGTCGTCGAGGATATCAAGGACGACTATGTTTCGGTCGAGCGCGCCGCCAAGGACTATGGCGTCGTGGTGCACGCCATCGACGCCGAGCTCTGCAACTACGAGGTCGACAAGGTCGCGACCGAGGCGCTCCGCGCGAAGATCCGCTCCGAGCGCGTTGCCAATGTCCGGCTCGATCCGGAGCTGGTGGCGCAACGCTATCGCAGCGGGGCAATCGACGCGCTCGACGCGATCCGCATGCACGCGGTGATCCTCGATTGGGGCACCGGCGCCTTGCTTCCCGAATCCACGCGCCAGTTCCGCGAAGTGTTCGAGCGGCGCTCGGTCGCAACATGGAAAGCGGGTTGATAGCCATCGCCGGGCCGCGCTGCCGCCGGCGGCACAGAGCGTTCACGAAAAACTGGATCCGACATCGCCCCTCCACTTTCATTCGAGCCATGAGGATTGTGCTATGACGAGTACGACGTGCCTTTCCCCCAATCGAGTTTGGCCGATCCGCCGCGCGCTCGGCCTTGCCGCAAGCCTCACCCTTGCCGCCGCGGTCGCGCCGGCCGCGGCCGAGACGCCGTGGTTTCCGATGAAGGTCTACGACGCGTCGTCCGGCACACCGAAGCCGGCCGAGTACACGCCGCTGCCGAAGGCCGAGAAGCCCTACAGGCTCTGCGTGCTGTTTCCGCACATGAAGGACAGCTTCTGGGTCGCTGTTGCCTATGGCATCGTCAAACAGGCCGAGGCGATGAACGTCAACATGAACCTCTACGAGGCCGGAGGTTACGAGAACCTGCCGAAACAGCTGTCGCAATTCGATGACTGCATGGCGAGCGGACCGGACGCCATCATCGTCGGCGCCATCTCCGGCGCAGGCCTCAGCAAGAAGTTCGAGGAAGCCAAGGCCAAGGGCGTGCCGGTCGTCGGCGTCACCAACCCGCTGCCGCCGAACGCGTTGCCCGCGGCCAACTACGTCGACTTCGTCGCCATGGGCGAAGTCACCGGCGCCGGCCTGCTGGCGCAATCCAAGCCTGCCGACAAACTCAACATCGTGACGTTCCCCGGTCCGGCCGGCTCTGGCTGGGCGGAGTCGTTCAACGAAGGCTTCAAGAAGGCCGTTGCCAAGAACCCGAACGCCAAGATTCTGGCCGAGAAATTCGGCGACTCCGGCGTCGCCGTGCAGCTTCAGCTCATTCAGGACGCCTTGCAGGCCTATCCCGCTATGAACGTGATCTGGGGCACCGCCCCTACCGCTGAAGCTGCGATCGGCGCCGTTGCCGAGGCCGGCCGAAGCGACCTGAAGATCGTATCGTCTTACGAAAACCAGGCCATGCTCGACGCGCTCAACCGCGGCGACATCCTCGCCTTCGCAACCCAGTATCCGGTCGGCGAAGGCGCCGTCGCGATCGATCAGGCGGTGCGTCTCATCGAGAAGAAGCCGGTCATGAGCCTTGTCCAGCCGATCGCCGCGGTCATCGACAAGACCACGGTACCGAAATTGCAGATGGACCTCGTGCTGGCGCCGGCAAGCTGGACACCGGTCTATTCGGTCAAGGCCAAGTAAGCCGCTTGCGAATGGTGCCGGGTGGGAGCACCTGCTCCTGCCCGTCTTGCTCACGGCCCAACGGAGACGCGGATGGATGTCGAGATCGCCCCGAAGCCTGCCGAGCCTCTGCTTCGATTGCGGGGGATATCGAAGCGCTTCACAGGCGTTCGCGCGCTCGACCGGGTCGACCTCGACGTTCGTGCCGGCGAACTTCACGTCCTGTTCGGCGAGAACGGCGCCGGCAAATCGACCCTGATCAATGTCGTCTCGGGAACGTTTCCGCCGGACGAAGGCACGTTCCATTTTGGCGATGAGGAGATCCATCATCTCACGCCGCAGCGGGCCCGCACGATCGGCATCAGCCCGGTCTTTCAGGAGTTCTCGCTTATCCCGAGCCTCACGGTGGAAGAGAACCTGTTCCTTGGCCGCGAGGTCACGCACGGCGGCGTGCTGCGCTCACGCGAGATGCGCAAGCGCGCCGGGGCGCTGATCGACGAGCTCGGCTTCGATCTCGATCCGGCGCAACGGATCGACAACCTTTCCCGCGCGCACCAGCAGATGGCCGAAATCGCCAAGGCGCTGCTCGGCCGCGTGCGCCTTTTGATCCTTGACGAGCCGACCGCCTCGTTGACGGAGCGCGAGACCGGACGGCTGTTCGAGCTGATCGCGCGCCTGAAGAGCCAGAATGTCGGGCTGATCTATGTCTCGCATCGCATGCGCGAAATCCGCGCCCTTGCCGACCGTGTGACGGTGCTGCGCGACGGACGCCACATCCAAACCCTCGACGCCGCCGGCTCGACCGACGGCGAGCTGGTGGAACTGATGACCGGCCGCAGGATCGACCTGCTGTTCCCGGCCATCGCCCACCGGCCTGACAAAATGATGGTCGACATCGAAAACCTGACGCTCGCGGACGGCAGCGTTCAGGAGGTGAATTTCCATGCCCGCGCCGGCGAGATCACCGGCATCGCAGGTCTCGTCGGCTGCGGCAAATCGGAGCTGATCCGCGCGGTCTACGGCATCGAGCCCAAGGCATCAGGCGTGATCCGTATCGACGGTCTGCCTTACGAATTCCCGACCCCCAAGCAAAGCCTCAAGCGCGGCATCGCCTATTTTCCTGCCAACCGGGTTGCCGAAGGGCTCGCGCTGTCCCGTCCGATCCGCGAGAACGCATCGATGACGGTGCTCGACCTGCCCGCGTTCGCGCGCTTCGGCATGCTGCGGCAGGCCGTCGAACGCGCCACGATCGCGGACATCATGGAGCGGTTGCAGCTGAGGCCGCCGAACATCGAAAAGAGCGCCGGCGCGCTGTCCGGCGGCAACCGTCAAAAAGTGATGCTGGCACGCGCGCTCACGCGTGAGCTGACCGTGTTCCTGTTCGACGAGCCGAGCGTCGGGATCGACGTCGGCGCCAAGCTCGAGGTCTACCAGTTCATGAAGCGCCTGGTCGAGGCCGGCGCCGCCGTGATCGTGGTGTCGTCGGAATTGCCGGAGGTTCTGGCGCTGTCGAACCGGCTCTACGTCATGCATCACGGCCGCATCGCCGCCGAACTGAAGGGCGCCGAGAAGACCGAGCAGAACGTGCTGTCGAGCTTCTTCCGCGACCATCTCGCCGCGGAGGTCGCGTGAACACCGCGCTGGTCACCGCAAACCCGCAAGGCGCGATCGGTCTGCGATCGATCGCAGGCCGTGTCGGGTTCCTGCCGGCCCTGCTGGTCCTGCTCGTCGCCGGCATGTCGGCGGTCGATCCGCAGTTCTACGGCATCATCAACATCCTCAACATCCTGCGCAACGCGTCGCTGCTCGCGATCGTCGCCTGCGGTCAGGCGCTGGTCATCATCGCGGGCGGCTTCGATCTTTCAGTCGGCGCCGTCGTGGCGCTTGCGAGCGTCGTCACCGCCAAGACCATGGCCGCCGCAGCCACCGCGTTTCCCGGCAACAACGCCCTCATCATTGCCAGTGGGATAGCGGCCGGACTCGGCTCCGGGGCCGTGGTCGGGCTCGTCAACGGCTTCTGCGTGGCGAAGCTCAAGGTATCCGGCTTCGTGGTGACCCTGGGCACGATGTCGGCGACTGCGGGCGTCGGCCTGATGATCACCAACGGAATCCCGGTTTACGGCATGCCCGACATCTTCGTGAAGGGCTTTGGGCGCGCCCAGGCGCTCGGCCTGCCGACCGCCGTCCACGTCGCGCTGGTCATCATCATCGTGATGGTGTTTGCGCAGCGGCGCACACTGTTCGGCCGTTACGTCTACGCAATCGGCGGCAATGTCGATGCGGCCATCGTGTCGGGCGTATCGATCCAGCGCCACGTCGTCGGCACCTACGTTGTCTCGAGCATGCTCGCGGCACTGACCGGCATCCTGCTGACCGCGCAGGTCGGCTCCGGCCAGGCCAGCTTCGGCGGCGACCGGATGATGCTGCAATCAATCGCGGCCGCCGTGATCGGCGGCGTCAGCTTGCGCGGCGGCGTCGGGCGCATCGAAATCGTCGCCATCAGCGCCCTGTTCCTGACCATCCTGGGCAATGCGCTCAACCTCCTGCACGTCGACTCCCGGCTGCAGCCGGTCTTCCTCGGCGTCATCATGGTCGCAGCCGTGGCACTGGACGAACTCAGCCGACGGAGCAAGGCTCGTGTCTGACCTCGAATTGTCCGTCGCCTCCAAGAACGCGGATCGCCCGAAATTGGCGCCGGGTCGATGGCTCTGGAGCGCCGTGCTGCCGGTCGCATTGGTGGCCCTGTTGCTCGGCTTCGCGGCGGTCGACCGCGGCGTGTTGTCGCCGGCCAACCTGCTCAACATCGCGCAGCAGACCAGCTATCTGGCCTTGTTCGCGATGGCCCAGACCGTGGTGATCCTGACGCGCGGCTTCGACCTCGCCCTCGGCCCGACCGTATCGATGGTGAGCGTCGGCACCGCGCTGGCGATGGCCGGCGCCACGGCGTCGGGCCATGGTACAGGCGCCGTGCTGCTCGCCGGGCTCGCTGCCGGTTTCCTGCTCGGCACCGCGTGCGGCCTCTTCAACGGCGTGGTTATTGCGCTGCTCGGGGTCAACCCCTTCGTCGCAACGCTCGGCAGCTACAATATCGCGATCGGAGTTGCGACCACGCTGTCGTCCGGACGGCCCGTGCAAGGCGTGCCGGCGCCGTTCTCGCAGATATTCTACGGCGGCAGCGTCTTCGGTATCCCGGCGGCCATCGCGATCACGGTCGGGGTCGGCGCCGTGCTCCATTGGACCCTGACGCGGACGGTGTTCGGCCGTTCGCTTTACCTCATCGGCACCAACCCGCGCGCAGCGGCGGTCGCCGGCCTGCCGGTCAAGCGCACCCTGATCGCGACCTATATCCTGTGCTCCGGGCTTGCGGCGCTCGGCGCGATCATGATGACGGCGCGGACCGGATCGGGCGAGCCGAACCTCGGCGGAGCGCTTTCACTGCAGGCGATTGCCGGCGCCGTGGTCGGCGGAACGAGCCTGGCGGGCGGGCGCGGTGGAGTCGGCACCGCAGTGCTCGGCGCCCTGTTCATCACCATTCTGTCCAACGGCATGAACCTCACCCGGATCGACGGATACGTCCAGATGGTCGTGCTCGGCGCGATCGTCATCGTCGGCGTTCTGCTCGATCGCCTGCGACTGGAGCGGCGCCAATGACGACGGGTTCTCCCATGCAGAGCGTCGCTAGCGAGACGCACGAGGCACCTGCGTCGATCTACGTCGCGCCCTCGCTCGCTTCCGCACTCGACGCACTGAGCGAATTCGGCGCGGCCGGCGCTGCCTTTGCGGGCGGCACATGGATCATGCGGTCGCCGATCCGCCACGAACGGTTGAAGCCACACTATGTCGCGATCGGCAAGATCGCCGAGCTGACCACGGTCCGTATCGACAGCGATGCAATCGAGATCGGCGCGGCGGTTACGCATGCGGCACTCGCGGCGGCCCTGGCCGATCTTCCGGAATTCGCGGTCCTGGTCGACGCCGCCGGCCGCTCCGCCAATCCCGCGATCCGCGCGATGGCGACGATCGGCGGCAACCTTGCGACGGCGGAATTCGCCGCAGCGGATTGCGTGCCGGCGCTGCTCTGCCTCGATGCCCAAGTCGAAATGTCCGCACGCGGCAGCCGCGAGCGCATCGGCCTGGCGCATTTCCTGAAGATCCGATCGTCCCTTCCCCCCGGTCATCTGGTGACGCGGATCATCTTGCCGCGGGCGGCGCGCAAAAGCGCCCATGCTCGCCTGCCGCTGCGCAAATCGGGTGACTACCCGGTCGCCATTGTCAGCCTGTCGGTCAGCATCGATGCAGCGGGCCGTATCCAGGCGGCATGCGTCGCGGTCGGTTCAGTCGAGCCGGTGGCGCGCCGCTGGGAGCGGCTCGAGGCCGCGCTCATCGGACGTCCGCTCGATGCGGCGGAGGCCGCGCAGACCGCGGCCGCGTTGGCGGACGAGTTCGTCGGCCGCGACAGCGTTGATGCCCCGGCCTGGTATCGGGTCAGCGTGCTACCCGGTCTCGTCCGCCGCGCTGCGATCGCAGCGCTTGGCTCCTGAATTGGTGGGGATCGACATGGGATTCAACTTGACCGTGAACGGCGATCATCTTTCCTCCGCGACCGATCCAGCCACGCCGCTGATCGACATTCTGCGCGAGGAGATGCATCTGACCGGCGCGAAACCGGTCTGTCGCGAGGGCTTTTGCGGAGCCTGCATGGTGCTGGTCGACGGCGAGCCGACGCCATCGTGCCTGTTGCCCGCCGCGCTCGCCGATGGCCGCGAGATCCGCACCGTCGAAGGCCTCGCGCCTCACGGCGAACTGAACCGCATCCAGGCGGCCCTCGAGGCCAGCGATGCGGTCCAATGCGGCATGTGCTTTCCCGGCATGGTGGTGAGCCTGACGCATCTCTTGACGACCCGGCCTGACGCCACCCGTGACGATATCCGGGCGGCACTGACCGGGAACATCTGCCGCTGCACGGGATACGAACGCATCGTCGAGGCGACGCTGCTCGCCTTGGCCAACGCATAATCGGGAGGCGCAAGCATGTCCGACGTTTCCGCGACGATGGATTTGCGCCGGCGGGACGCCGCCGACAAGCTGCGTGGCCGTACGCGCTACACCATCGATCGATATCTGCCGGGCATGCTGCACGCCGCGGTGCTGCGTGCCGGCGTGCCCTCGGGCCGGATCATTCGCCTCGACACGTCGAGGGCTGCCCGCATGCCGGGCGTACGTGCGATCGTGACGGCGGCGGACGCGCCCGGCATGATCGGCATCGGCATCGCCGATCACCCGCTGTTCGCCCGCGATGCCATTCGCTACGGCGGCGAACCGCTTGCCACGGTCGCAGCCGTCACGTTGGCGCAGGCGCAGGCCGCGCTCGCGGCGATCGACGTGGAGATCGAGCAACTCCCCGCAATATTGACCATGGCGGATGCGCTGGCACCAGATGCGCGGCTGGTTCATCCGGACTGGTGCAGCTATGAGGTGCTGCTCGAAGGCGGCGCGCGTGCCGGCAATGTCGCCTGGGAGGCGACCGTCGTTCGCGGCGACGTCGACGCCGCCTTTGCGCGGCCTGACGTCGAGATCGTCGAGAGTCTCTATCGCGTCGGCCGGCAGAACCACGTGGCCTTCGAGCCGCGCGCGGTCGTCGCAAGCTATGAGGACGGGCGCTTCCATATCGAGACGTCGACGCAGGTTCCCTGGAGCGTCCGCAATGCAACCGCGCGCGTGTTGGGCGTGCCGGCGTCGCAGGTGCGCGTCACCGTGCCGCCGGTCGGCGGCGGCTTCGGTCTCAAGTTCGATCTGGCGGTTGAGCCCTTCGCCGCCCTCCTCGCCCGCGCCAGCGGCCGGCCGGTGCGCCTCGTCAATTTCCGCGAGGACGAGATGCTGACCTGCCTGTTCCGCGAGAACGCCGATATCCGCATCCGCTCGGCGGTGACGCGCGAGGGAGAAATCGTGGGCCGCGAGGCGGTCGTACTGATGGACTGCGGCGCCTATGGCGGCGAACAGATCTTCCTGACCACCATGACCGCCCACACGCTCGGCGGAAACTACAGGCTTGGCAGCGTGCGCATGGTCTCGCGCGCGGTCTATACCAACACGGCGCCGAACGGTGCGTTCCGCTGCTGCAACGGGGTCTACAACACCTTTGCGCTCGAGCGGCACACCGACGAGATCGCAGCGCGGATCGGAATGGATCCACTTCTCTTCCGGCGTCGCAATGTGCTCGGCGACAAGGATCTCGGCGCCACCGGCCAGGTATTCGAGGGCGATGTGCTCGGCCCGATGCTCGACCGGATGGATACGTTGCGCGATGCGGCAGCGCCGCTGCCGGCGCGCACCGACGGCAAGCTCCTTGGACGTGCGACCACCGTCGGCACCTGGTTCGTCTTCGTCGGCCCGTCGGCCGCGACGGTGAACATGAACGCCGACGGCACGGCGACCCTGGTCACGTCGGGTGTCGAGATCGGATCCGGCTCGATGATGCAGAGCCTGCCGCAGATCGTTGCCAGCACGCTCGGCATCGCGCCCGAGCAAGTGATCGTCCGCGCCGCCGATACCGATGCGGCCGGTTACGATGTCGGCGTCGGTGGCGGCCGCACCACCGTCTCGCTCGGCGCAGCCAGCCTGTCGGCGGCACAGGAGGTCCGCACGAAGCTCTTGAGGATCGCCTCCGAGATGATCGAAGCCGCACCCGGCGATCTCGTCATGCGCGATGGTCGGATCGAGATCGCGGGCGCGCCGGGCTCCGGCCGCACCGTCGCTGAGGTCGCGACCCGGGCTCAAGCGCTGGGCGGACCGGTCGCCGGCACCGGCGCCTTCACCGGCGCCGGGGTGCCGGCGATGCCCGGTTGCGTTGCCGGTCATTTCATCGACGCGATCGACATCCCCGTCTTCGCCGTCCACGACTGCGAGGTCGCCGTCGATCCCGAGACCGGGCATGTCGAGGTGCTAAGCTATCGCGTGGTCCAGGACGTCGGGCGTGCGCTGAATCCACGCGCAATCCATGGCCAAATCCAGGGTGGCGTCGTGCAGGGTCTGGGCTACGCCCTGCACGAGGAGGTGACGATCGGCAGCAATGGCCGTGTCAGTCAAAGCGGCTTTGAGACCTACCGCGTACCGCTTGCGCTCGACGTCGTACCGGTGGAGATCAGCCTCTATGAGGGCGCGCCGTCGATGGGGCCGCTCGGCACCAAGGGCGCCGGCGAGGTGCCGATCCTCAATGTTGGCGCCGCCGTCGCCTGCGCCGTTGCCAACGCGACAGGAAAGCGGGTGCAGGAATTACCCCTGACGCCGCCGCGCGTGCTCGAACTTCTGCTCGAGCGCAAGCCGGATCTGGCACTGTCTCACATTGCCGAGGTGTGGACGGACAACCTTGTTCGTCCTCACGGGGCGCTCTAGGGACACCGGAAAATGCCCAGCAAGCGATCCGAACCCCGAACGACCGACTTGGGCGCCAGGCGCCTGATCCGTGGCGGGTAAGCGCTACCGCCTCCCGCGCACCGACCGAGCCCGCGATATTTTCGTCCATTCCCCTCCGCGGCGCTCAGGCAGCCGCGACCTCGTGGCCAGCCATGACTTCCAGCGCTCTCAGAATAGCGGAATGGTCCCAGCTTTTGCCGCCGAGGGCCGTACAGGCGTTGAACAGCTGCTGGGCTGCGGCAGTGCCTGGCAGCGACAAGCCAAGCGCGCGCGCACCTTCCAACGCGAGGTTGAGATCCTTCTGATGCAGCTCAATGCGGAATCCCGGATCGAAATTGCGCTTCAGCATGCGATCGCCGTGTACTTCGAGGATTCGCGACGACGCGAAGCCACCCATCAACGCCTGGCGCACCAGCGCGGGGTCGGCCCCCGCCTTGGAGGCGAACAGCAACGCCTCGCTCACTGCCTCGATGGTCAGCGCCACGATGATCTGGTTCGCAACCTTGGTGGTCTGGCCGTCGCCGTTGCCGCCGACATGCGTGACATTCTTCCCCATCGTTTCAAACAGGGGCTTCATCGCATTGAACGCCCGCTCGCGCCCGCCAACCATGATGGTCAGGCTGGCCGCCTTTGCGCCAACTTCGCCGCCGGAGACCGGCGCGTCGAGATAGTCGGCCCCGAGCGCATCGATCTTGCGTGCAAACTCCTTCGTCGCCAGCGGAGAGATCGAGCTCATATCCGCCACGATCATGCCTTTGGAGATGCCCTCCGCGACGCCGCCTTGACCGAACAGCACGGCTTCGACATGCGGAGTGTCCGGCACCATGATGATCACGGCGTCGGCTTCCTGGGCCACCTGCTTGGCGGACTCGCAAGCGATGCCGCCGGCTGCAATCAGCTCGGGCGCAAGGGGGACGACGTCGTGCAGGAACAGGCGATAGCCGGCAGCCAGGAGGTGGCCTGCCATCGGACGTCCCATGGTGCCAAGTCCGATGAATCCGATGTCTTTCATTGTCGTTGCTCCTGTCAGGCGGATGAAGGCGTTTTCCGGCGAGCTAATCTCGGCTCGCGTGAAGAAAACGCGTCAAAACAAAATTCCAGAGCTCCGTCCCGATTCAATCGGAACGGAACAAGCTCTAGGTCACGAAAGTCTGCGCGGCGTGCCAGCCGAGGCTCTCGAGCGTGGTCGTCCGCGGCTTGTATTCGCATCCGATCCAGCCCCGATACCCGATGCTGTCGAGATGCTTGAACAGATAGGAGTAGTTGATCTCGCCGGTTCCCGGCTCATAACGCCCCGGATTGTCGGCGAGCTGGACATGCGCGATCCGGCCGAGATGCTTCTGCAGGGTCCGCGCGATATCACCCTCCATGATCTGCATGTGATAGATATCGTACTGGATGAACAGATTGGACGAGCCCACCTCGGAAATGAGCTGCACCGCCTGTTCCGTACGGTTCAGGAAGAAGCCGGGAATATCGAGCGTGTTGATCGGTTCGACCAGGAGCTTGATGCCGTGCTGGCCGAGCGCGCCGGCAGCGAAGCGCAGGTTGGACACGAGGACGTCCTGCAGTTCTGCCCTATCCGTATCGGCCGGAGCGATGCCCACCAGGCAGTTCAGCTGCCGGCAATCCAGCGCCTTGGCATAGTCGATTGCACGCACCACGCCGTCGCGAAATTCATCGACCCGATTGCGCAGGATCGCGATGCCCCGCTCGCCGGCGGCCCAGTTGCCGGCCGGAAGATTGTGCAGCACCTGGGTCAGCCCACAGCGCGCCAATTCCTCCCGCAACGCGCCCTTTTCGAAGTCATAAGGAAAAAGATACTCGACTGCGTTGAAGCCGGCGGCCTTGGCGGCCGCGAACCGATCGAGGAACGGCAGCTCGTTGAAGAGCATGGTGAGGTTGGCGGCAAATTGAGGCACGGGTCGTATCTCCGCTTGTAGCGTTGAAAGATGTCGTCAGGCCGGCAACAGCGTGCCGGATCGTGACGCGCTCGGCACGTCATCGAGCGGGAGATCGAGCACCTCCTCGAATTCGACGATGTTGTCGATCTCCGTTCCCATCGCGATATTGGTCACCCGCTCGAGAATGAACTCCACCACCACGGGCACGCGATGCTTCGCCATCAGCTCGCGCGCGGTCGCGAACGCCGCCTGCGCGTCGTTCGGATCGGTGACCCGGATCGCCTTGCAGCCCAACCCTTCCGCAACGGCCACATGGTCGACGCCGTAACCGCCGATCTCGGGCGCGTTGATGTTCTCGAACGAGAGCTGGACGTGATAGTCCATGTCGAAGCCGCGCTGCGCCTGCCGGATCAGGCCGAGATATGAATTGTTCACGACGACGTGGATGTAGGGCAGATTGAATTGCGCCCCGACGGCGAGCTCCTCAATCAGGAACTGGAAGTCGTAGTCACCCGACAGCGCGACAATGTCGCGATCGCGATCGGCGGCGCGCACGCCAAGCGCGGCCGGCAGCGTCCAGCCGAGAGGGCCGGCTTGGCCAGCGTTGATCCAGTTGCGTGGATTGTAGACGTTGAGGAACTGGGCGCCGGCGATCTGCGACAATCCAATCACGGTCACGTAGCAGGTGTCGCGGCCGAAGGCCTTGTTCATTTCCTCGTACACGCGCTGCGGCTTGATCGGGATGTTGTCGAAGTGGCTCCTGCGCAGCATCGAACGCTTGCGGTCGCGGCAGGCGGCGGGCCAGGCCTGCCGATCGCGCAGCCTCCCGGACTTCCGCCACTCCCTGGCGACGCTCACGAACATTTCCAGCGCGGCCTTGGCGTCCGAGACGATACCGAGATCCGGATTGAAGACCCGTCCGATCTGCGTCGGCTCGATGTCGACATGGACGAATTTGCGACCCTTCGTGTAGGTCTCGATCGAACCGGTATGGCGGTTGGCCCAGCGATTTCCGATGCCGAGCACGAAGTCGGATTCGAGCATCGTGGCGTTGGCATAGCGATGGCTGGTCTGCAAGCCGACCATGCCTGCCATCAGCGCGTGATCGTCAGGAATGGCGCCCCACGCCATCAGCGTCGGAACCACGGGAACGTTGACAGCTTCGGCGAAGGCGACCAGCAGCTCGGAAGCATCGGCGTTGATCACGCCGCCGCCCGCCACGATCAGCGGCCGCTCCGCGGCGTTCAGCATGTCGAGCGCCTTCTCGATCTGCTTGCGCGTCGCCGTCGGCTTGTAGACCGGCAGCGGTGAATAGGTCTCGTCGTCGAACTCGATCTCGGCCAATTGCACATCGAGCGGAAGATCGATCAGCACCGGTCCCGGCCGCCCCGACCGCATGACATGGAAAGCCTGGCTGAACACGCGGGGCACCAGCGCCGGCTCGCGCACGGTGACGGCCCATTTCGTCACCGGCTTTGCGATCGACTCGATGTCGACGGCCTGGAAATCCTCTTTGTAGAGCCGCGCCCGCGGCGCCTGACCCGTGATGCAGAGGATCGGAATCGAATCCGCTATCGCCGAATAGAGCCCGGTGATCATGTCGGTGCCGGCGGGGCCCGATGTGCCGATGCAAACGCCGATATTACCCGCCTGCGCCCTGGTATAGCCTTCCGCCATATGCGAGGCGCCTTCGACGTGCCGCGCCAGAATATGACTGATCGAGCCGTTGCGCTTCAGTGCGGAGTAAAGCGGATTGATCGCCGCGCCGGGAACGCCAAAAGCGCAAGTGATCCCCTCGCGTTCCAGTATGCGGACCGCTGCATCCACCGCTCGCATCTTCATGTGATGATCCCGCTTCGCTATGAGTTGGCCTGAGCAGGATCATCAGGCCCGCGAGCATCGATCTCAACGCAATCGATTGGAATTTCCGCGCTGTGGCAAGGCTCGCGATTTCTTGCGCCTCTTCAATCGATTAGCGCCAGCGAAGAAGTGGAAATCGTTAAGGACGAAATTGCGGCCCGCCTTACGCCTGCGCTTGCTGCGTGCGGTTCCCGCGAAGTTCGGCTGTGAGTTCGGCCGCGATCTGGTGCACGATCGTACCGATCTCCGGCAAGCGTTCGTTCGTCAGCCTGTCCGCCATGCCCGATACCGAGATCGCGGCATATGGCTCGTTGCAGTCGTTGAAGACGACCGCAGCCACGCAGCGCAGGCCGAGGCGCGCCTCTTCATCATCCACCGCATAACCCTGACGCCGCACGCTCTCCAATTCCTTGAACAACTCGCCGGGCCGTACGATCGATTTTTCCGTCAGCCGCGGCATGCCCTGACGGCGAATGATCGCGTTGACGTCGGCATCGGAATAAGTAGCCAGCACCGCCTTGCCCACTCCGGAAGCGATCATCGCGACGCGCCCGCCGACCTTGGTCAGCGAGCGCATGATCTCGCGGCTCTCGATGCGGGACACGACGATGATGGATTCGTCATCGACCACCGCAAGATTGGCCGTTTCCCTGGTCTGGTCGCGCAGCTTGCGCAGATAAGGCAGCGCCTGCGCGGCAAAATTCCGCCGGCGCACGAAGGTAGAGCCGACCACGAAGCTTTGCGCGCCGATGTGCCACTTGGACTCCTCGCGGTCGAATTGCACGAACCTGCGGTTCTCGAGCGTGGTCAGCAGACGATGAACGGTCGAGGGCGACAGGCCGGTACGGATCGCCAGGTCGGTCAGCCGATAGCCTTCATCATCCTCCGCAAGTGTCTCCAGGATTTGCATGGCGCGATCGACGGACTGAACACCACCGTCGCGTACGTCCTGCTCCGGCTGCGCGCGAAGATCGGGATCGGACGGCTTGCGCCGGATCGGCTCTCTTTTCATCACGACCTGACCCTAACCGGTTGCGGTTCAGAACGAAATTGCCCATGCAGAACGAGTGCTTGGATTGGCATATGGCATGCCAAAATACCCAAGAGTCAAGCTGATCGAACTCTCGAATAGGTCAGTATTTTTGCCATTTCTATTACAAAACTCGCCGATTCTTTTGTTTGACTTCTGGGATAATGTATACCACGATTATTTCGAAACGACCTAATCACGCAACCGGGAGCACGCTGCCATGTACGTCGGGGACATCCTTCGCAACAACAGTCCGCACCTGGTGGCGATCGGCTCGAACGAAACCGTGAGCATTGCGGCGAACCTGATGTACGCGAGCAATGTCGGCGCCCTCGTGGTCAGAAGCGCCTCGCGCAGCAAGGACGCCGCGGTGGTCGGAATGTTCAGCGAGCGCGACGTCGTTGCTGTGATCGCCGAGCGCGGCACCAATGGTCTTGCCATGAAAGTCGCGCAGTTCATTTCGCCGCGACCGCTGGTGTCCTGCAACTCGCAAGATGCGCTCACGGATGTCGAGCGCCTCATGGCCCGTCACGGGATCCGCCATATCCCCGTCATCGACAACGGCCGGCTCGTCGGCGTCGTGAGCATGCGGGACATCACCCTTGCTTACGAGGAAGCCGCCTGCGCGGCCTGACAGGTTACCCAAGTCCATTGCCACGCTACTCGGTTCGAGCCGCTGCGGCTCCTGCTGTGTCCCCATTCTGCTTGCGAGGATCTCATGAGAATCTGCATCTACGGCGCCGGTGCGATCGGCGGCTATCTCGGTGTCGAATTGATGCGCGCTGGTGCCGATGTCAGCCTGGTCGCGCGGGGCGCGCATCTCGCCGCAATGCGGCAGAACGGCCTCAAGCTCCTGATCGGCGGCGAGGAGCGCGTCGTGCATCCTCGCTGTACCGATAACCCCGCCGAACTCGGCGAGCAGGATTACGTCATCATTTGCCTCAAGGCGCATTCGATCACCGGCGTCATCGAACCCATGCAGCCCCTGCTGGGTCAGCGCACACGCATCGTCACTGCCGTCAACGGCATTCCCTATTGGTATTTCCACAAGCACGGTGGTCGGCACGAAGGATCGACGCTCGAGAGCATCGATCCTGGCGGTCGGCAGTGGAACGAGTTGGGCCCCGAACGCGCCATCGGCTGCGTGGTGTACCCCGCCACCGAAATCGAGGCGCCCGGCGTGATCCGCCACGTCTACGGCAACAACTTTCCGCTGGGCGAGCCCTCCGGCGAGATCACGTCCGACGTCCAGAAACTTTCCGAGCTGTTCGTGGCCGCGGGCATGAAAGCGCCGGTCCTCGACCGTATCCGTGACGAGATCTGGCTCAAGCTGTGGGGCAACGTCTGTTTCAACCCGATCAGCGCCCTCACCCACGCGACCCTCGACGTGATCTGCAGCAATCCCGGCACGCGCGCGCTGTCCCGGGCGATCATGCTGGAGGCCCAGGCGATCGCGGAAAGCCTCGGCGTCAAGTTTCGGGTCGATGTCGAACGCCGCATCGAAGGTGCGCGCAAGGTCGGCGCGCACAAGACCTCGATGCTGCAGGATCTCGAACGTGGACGTCCGGTCGAGATCGATCCGCTGATCACCGTGGTGCAGGAGATGGGCCGGATGACTGATATCGCGACGCCCGCCCTCGATGCGGTGCTGGCCCTGGTCGCACAGCGCACCAGGTTGGCCGGCCTCTATGACGGGGCGGCCGGCGCCGCAGCAGCAGAAACGCTGGCGGTGGCGTGATCCCGATGGCCAATGTTACGCGCTGGGTCCGCTTCCGCCGCCATGCCAAAATCGGCTTCGGGCAACTCACCCCGTCCGGCATCTCCGTGCACGAAGGGGACATGTTCGGCGACCCGCGACCGACTGGACAAACGCTGGCGCTGGAAGACGTCGAGCTGCTCGCCCCGACGCAACCGAGCAAGATCATCGCGCTCTGGAACAATTTTCACGCGCTTGCGGAGAAGCTGAAATCACCTGAGCCTGCCGAACCGTTGTACCTGTTGAAGGCGCCAACCAGCGTCACCACGCCTGGCGCCGTCATCAGGCGCCCCTTGGGCTATGATGGCAAGACGACCTACGAAGGCGAGCTTGGCATCGTCATCGGCAAAAGCTGCACCGCGGTCGCGCCCGAGCAGGCCGACGCCTTCATCTTCGGCTACACCTGCACCAACGACGTCACCGCGGCAGACATCCTCAATCGCGACCCGACCTTCCCGCAATGGGCACGGGCCAAGGGCTTCGATGGATATGGACCCTTCGGTCCCGTCATTGCCTCAGGTCTCGACCCCGCACGCCTTGTGGTGCGCACCATCCTGAACGGCGTCGAGCGCCAGAACTACCCGATCGCGGACATGATCTTCAGCGCACAGACGCTGGTCAGCAAGATCTCGCACGACATGACGCTGTTGCCGGGCGACCTGATCTGCTGCGGGACATCGATAGGCGTCGGGGTGATGAAGGAGCCCGTCAACACGGTCACCGTCGCGATCGACGGAATCGGCGAGCTGACCAACGAATTCCGTCAGTAGGCGGCGGCGGGCGACAGCCCGACGCAGCCGGCCCAAACGACGATTATCTGCCTCAGGAGCGCACATGATCTCCACGAAACCGGCATCATCGCCCGGCGGCTTCCGTTGGCTGCAGCTGGCGATCGGCATCGTCTGCATGGCGATGATCGCCAACCTGCAATATGGGTGGACGCTGTTCGTTGACCCGATCGACGCGAAGTTTCACTGGGGTCGTCCAGCCATCCAGCTCGCCTTCACGATTTTCGTGATGACGGAGACATGGCTCGTGCCGGTTGAGGCCTGGTTCGTGGACAAATACGGCCCCCGCATCGTCATCACGTTCGGCGGGCTGATGATCGGGTTGGCCTGGGTCATGAACTCATACGCCTCATCTCTCGTCACGCTTTATGCGGCAGCAATCGTCGCGGGCATTGGCGCCGGCGCCGTCTACGGCACCTGCGTCGGCAATGCGCTGAAATGGTTTCCGGACCGCCGCGGCCTGGCCGCAGGAGCAACCGCCGCCGGGTTTGGCGCCGGTGCGGCCCTCACCGTCGTACCGATTGCCAACATGATTGCCGCCAGCGGCTACCAGAGCACCTTCCTGACCTTCGGGATCGGGCAAGGCCTCATCGTCATCCTGCTGGCCTGGTTCGTCCGCCCGCCGGATGGCGTCGAGGCGCCCAGGAGGAAGCGGCTCAATCTGCCGCAGAGCGCGATCGACTACACCCCGCCCCAAGTGCTGCGCACCCCGATCTTCTGGGTCATGTACCTGGTGTTCGTCATGGTGGCTTCCGGCGGGTTGATGACCGCCGCGCAAATCGGGCCCATCGCCCATGACTTCAAGATCGCGGACACGCCGGTCACCCTGGCGGGCTTCCAGATGGCGGCACTGACCTTTGCCATCTCGCTCGATCGCGTCTTCGATGGTTTCGGCCGTCCGCTCTTCGGCTGGGTCTCCGACAATATCGGCCGCGAGCACACGATGTTCATCGCGTTCGCGACTGCGGCGTTGATGTTGCTGACGCTGTCCACCTACGGTCACATTCCGGTTGTCTTCGTGCTGGCCACGGCGATCTATTTCGGCGTCTTCGGCGAAATCTACAGCCTGTTTCCCGCGACGTCGGGCGACACGTTCGGCGCCAAATACGCAACCACCAACAACGGCATGCTCTACACGGCGAAGGGCACGGCGGCGCTGCTCGTGCCGCTCGCGAGCATCATCTCTTCCCAGCTCGGCTGGCAGGCCGTGTTCATCGTCGCGGTTGCACTCAATGCCACCGCGGCCCTCATTGCCTTGTTGTTGATCAAGCCGATGCGGCGCGCGTTCATTCTCGGCAGTGAAGCGACGGCAAGCGCCGCAGTCGCTCGCGCAAAGGTCTTTCCCGGTGAAGGCGGCCGACTGGAGGCACCCGTGTCTTACGACCGTCTCGAGAAGGCGCCATAACAAGAGACCTATCGGTCGGAGCGCAAGCGATTGAACGACAAATGGACGGATGTGCGGGCTCGGGCCGCCCTGCGGCGAATCTTCGGCGCCGCCATCGCGAGCGCCGATCCGAGGATCACGATCGCCAGCGCCCTGCCGGCAAAGCCGAAGGGCAGATGCATCGTCGTCGGCGCGGGTAAGGCGTCGGCGGCCATGGCGGCGGGCCTCGACGCGGCATGGCCTGACGTCGAGCTTTCGGGTGTCGTCGTCACGCGCCACGGCCATTCGGTTCCGGCCGGCCGCATCGAAGTGCTCGAAGCGTCTCACCCCGTGCCGGATGACACGAGCAAGGCCGCTGCCCTTCGCATGCTGCGCGCCGTCGAGGGGCTTTCGGCAGACGATCTCGTCATCGCCCTGATGTCGGGCGGTGGCTCGGCGCTGATGACCCTTCCGGCACCTCCGATGACACTCGCCGACAAGCAGGCGGTCAACCGGGCACTCCTTGCAAGCGGCGCGACAATTGCCGAGATGAACGTTGTCCGCAAACATCTGTCCGCGATCAAGGGCGGGCGGCTGGCGCTGGCCGCCCGCCCCGCCCGCGTCACGACCCTCGTGATCTCAGACATTCCCGGCGACGATCCCGCCGCGATTGCCTCCGGTCCCTCGCTGCCGGACAGCAGCACAAAAGCCGATGCGCTGGAGATCGTTGGCCGGTTTGCCATCGACCTGCCGGAAGCGGCGCGGCTTGTGCTTGAACAGGCTGACGAGACGCCCAAACCCGGCGAGATCGATGCTGATGTCCGCATCCTTGCCGCTCCATTCCATGCGCTTGACGCTGCGGCCAACGCCGCCCGGGACGAAGGCCTGACGCCGATCATCCTCGGAGACGCGATCGAGGGCGAGGCTCGGGAACTCGGAACCGTGATGGCCGGCGTCGCCCTATCAGTCGCGAGGCACGCGCAGCCAGGCCCCGCCCCCACGGTGCTGCTGTCCGGAGGAGAAACGACGGTTACGATCGGGCGCGGGCCGGCGGGACGTGGCGGCCGCAACACCGAATTCCTGCTGGGGCTTGCCGTCGCCCTGTCCGGCGCGTCCGATATCTGGGCCATTGCGGGGGACAGCGATGGAATTGATGGAACGGAAGATGCGGCTGGCGCTTTGATCGGTCCGGATACGCTGCGGCGCGCCGCCGCGAATCTGCTTGACGCACGGGCGTATCTGGCTGCCCATGACAGCTATACGTTCTTCGACCGCCTTGGAGACCTCGTGCGCACCGGGCCAACGCTTACCAATGTCAACGATATCCGCGCCGTGCTGATTGCAGCCGGCAAGCCGGAAATCAAACCAGCAATGAGGTGACCCATGCGCCGTCATCGACGCGCCAAGATCGTCGCAACCGTCGGTCCCGCCAGCAGTTCCCCCGAGATGCTCGAGGCGCTGCTGCTGGCTGGCGTCGATACATTCCGCCTGAACTTCAGTCACGGAACGCAGAGCGATCACGCACGCATTCACGCGGCGATCCGAAAGCTGGAACAGGAAGTCGGCCGGCCGATCGGCATCCTGATGGACCTCCAGGGTCCGAAGATCCGCGTCGGCACCTTGCGCGATGGAAAGATCGCCGCAGTGGCCGGAGAGACCATTCGGTTCGTTCTGTCCGGATCGGATGGCGACCGAACCGCAATCCCCCTCCCGCATCGGGAGATCTTTGCCGCCGTTGCCCCTGGCCATGACCTTCTGATCGACGACGGCAGGGTCCGCGTTCGCGTTACCGGGCTCGGTGACGATTTCATCGAAGCCAAGGTGATCGTCGGCGGCACGATCTCGAATCACAAGGGCGTCAATCTGCCGGGGACGGTCCTCGATCTTTCACCGCTGACCGCGAAGGATCGCCTCGATCTGGAGTTCGGCCTGAAACTTGGCGTGGATTGGGTTGCTCTGTCGTTCGTGCAGAAGCCCTCGGACATCATCGAGGCGAGAGGCCTCATTGGGGACCGCGCCGGTCTGATGGCCAAGATCGAGAAACCGGCAGCGCTCGAACGGATCGACGATATCATCCAGTTGTGCGACGCCATCATGGTTGCGCGGGGCGATCTCGGCGTCGAAATCCCGCATGAGGACGTGCCGGGGCGCCAGAAGGAGCTGGTGCGGGCCTGCCGTCTCGCGGTGAAGCCGGTGATCGTCGCCACGCAAATGCTCGACTCGATGGTCGCCGCCCCTACGCCGACACGTGCGGAAGTCTCCGACGTTGCGACCGCCATCTATGACGGCGCAGACGCAGTGATGCTGTCGGCGGAGTCCGCGACAGGCCGATATCCGCGCGAGGCGGTCGAGATGATGGACCGCATCATCCGCAGCACCGAGCAACACAAGATGTACCGCTCGATCGTCGAGGCGACCCAACCCGGCGAGGAGCAAACGCCACCGCATGCCGTGGCGACGGCAGCGGCCGATCTCGCCTCCGTCGTTCACGCCCCAGCCATCGTGGCCTACACCTCGAGCGGCACCACGGCCGCACGCGTCGCGCGCAAGCGGCCGAGCCGCCCGATCCTCGCCATCACCCCAAGCCGCGAAGTGTCCCGCCGCCTGTGCCTGCTTTGGGGCGCTCACAGCGTGCTTTCCGGCGACGTTCAGAGCTATGAGGAGATGGTCGAGCGCGCAACTGCATTCGCGCATGCAGAGCAGTTTGCATCGAGCCGCGATCTGCTGGTCGTGGTCGCCGGCATTCCCTTTGGACAAGCGGGAACGACCAACAATCTACGGGTCGTATCGCTGCCCTGAGAGAACCGTCGGCCCGAGCGATTGCGTCATCATCGCTCCGCGCGGCAAGGTGTGAGCGATGGCGCGCGCCTCCCGATCGCCTAGGTCAGCATCGAGATGATCGATTGAAGCTGATCGGATGCGGACGTCACGAGCCCGTCGAACGATGTCTGGCCGTGAGCTGCGGCGCGCAGGATGCATTCCGCAACAGCGGCCTTGAGACCGAACACGGATTGATCCGCCGGCACGCTTGTCATGACCGCATCCAACGCATCGCGCATCGTCTGGATCAGTTCGGCGCTGTGCTTCATGGCTGTCCCTCCGCAGGCTCAAAATAAGCCGACGGCACGGGGTCGCCACTCACAAGCGCGCGATTCCAAATTGCCTTTTCTTAATGCGGTGACCGGTACGTGAACCGGCGAGCGCTAGAGGTCTCTCTCGGCAAGCTTGCGAAACGCATCGGGCACCGAATGAACCGCCTCCAGCGCAGCTGAACCGTATCCGATCGCCTCCCAGCCAAAGCGATCGCGGATCTTGTCGATCGCACGGTCCGCCGCCCAGCGGGCCATCCCTGTCGGGCTTCCAGGGCGAAGCGCTTCATCCGCCAGTCCGAGTGGAAGCTCCAGCGCAAGATCCCAATGCTCCTCGAGATGCGACACCGAGATCGCCAGCAGCGAGATGATCTTCTCGCCGGGATGGGCGGCAAGCGCAGCGCGCACCAGATTCTCGGCGAGCCGGGCCAGGACGATGGTCGTGCACACCGGCGCATCGAGCGTCATCGAGCGCGTCACCGACTTCAGATCGGCGAAGCGGACGCGCACCGTCACGGTTCGTCCAGGCCGTGACTTCGCCCGAAGCCGCGTGGCGACGCGGTCGGCGAGATGAAGCAACGTTGGCCGGATGACTCGCTCGATCGCAGGCTTTCGGCCAAGTGCCGATTGTGCTCCCGCCGATCGCGCGCGCCGGTGTGGCTTGAGCTGTCGCGGATCGCGATTCCAGGCCAGCGCGGCGAGTTTCTCGCCCGCTGCCGGACCGAGCAAATGCGTCAGCGACCGTTCCGACAATTTGGCGAGCTGACCGATCGTCGCCACGCCGATCGCGTCCAACCGGGTCCTGGTGACCGGCCCTACCCCCCACATCAACTCAACCGGCAATTCGTGAAGGAAGCTTAGCTCGGCGTCGGGATCAACGACGACAAGTCCGTCGGGCTTTGCGACCTGCGAGGCGATCTTCGCCAGATGCTTGGTGCGGGCGACGCCGACCGAGATCGGAAGGCCGAGCTCGCTGCGCACGCGCCACCGGATCGACGCGGCTATTTCGGCAGGCGTTCCGAACAGGTGCGTGCAGCCGGCAACATCCGCAAACGCCTCGTCGATCGAAATTCGCTCGACCAGCGGCGTGAAGTCGCCGATCACCTTGATGGCCGCGTCGCCCAGCCGCTGGTAATCGCCGAAATGGCCGCCGACGAAAACGAGCTGCGGGCACAGTTGACGCGCTTCCCGCCCCGACATGCCGCCATGCACCCCGAAGGCCTTGGCCTCATAGGACGCCGCCAGCACAACCCCGCCCCCGACGGCGATCGGCCTGCCGCGTAGCGACGGCTCGAGCAGTTGCTCGACCGATGCGTAGAATGCATCGAGGTCCGCATGAAGGATGGTGGCCGCGGCTGCCATCTCGACCCGTTCATCCCTGACCTGACCGAAGCCGCCCGTCTCCGGACGCGGAAATTGACAATAGAACAAAATAGGAACATTCTGGAATCGAGTCAATCCAGCACGCGTCGTCGCGGCTGCTGGCGCCGCGAACGAGCGAGGTCGTCAACGCGCGCCGCCACTGCGCGCGCGTGCCGCGCGAGGGAGTCGGCCGGCTCTTCCTTCAGCCGGCCTCGCCCCATCGCCACCGATCTCGGCCTGCGGGAGATCGAAGCGGGAGTTGCTGCGAGGCATCGACGCAGGGCATATCGGCGGATCGTTCGAGATGCATGACGGCGGCTTCTGCGATGGACGACCGCACGCAGCTTGCGCGTATTGCCGCACCAGCTCACGCATCAGCCGGCTGACTTTGCCGCGCAGGGCTTTTTCGGCTAGATATTTTGCAATGACCGACCAATCTCATCAGGTGGACTTCCAAGCTGCGGCCCACCTCTACAAATGGCCTTCTCTCAACAACGCGAGGCGAGAGGATCGCGCGCCCTATATGGTCGTCAACGGAACGCTCGACCAATGCATTCGGGATTTCATGGGCAAGCCCGAGAAGACGCGACATCTTTACGAGATCCGGACCAAGTCGCAGCCTCCCCTCGTCCCCGACGTGCTGTCACCCGAGCACGTGATCGAGCTCTCCAGGCTTCGCGAGTTTCTCTGAGGCGCTACAGCGAACGCGATCCCGACGCGTCTCGTTTGCGGAGCGACTTATCCATCTGTCGTAGGTCTGGTGCCGGATTGTTTGCCCCTTGGGGAGCCGGTACACTTGCTCGACTCCCTGACTGACCGACGTCCGTGCCGGCATGATTGATCCGCTTCGACCCCGCTGAGGCTTGCACGTCGCCTGACGGGAGAGGAACGGCCGCACGGCCGGTTGATCGGCATCGCGAGGCGCCGCATGAGGTTCAATCTGGCGATCCTGAGTGTGCTGGCCGCAAGGCCCGGGGAGCGGATCGCGATCGACGAGGTCAGCCGCGAGGTCAAGCGCATGATCGCGGCCGGCGATGAAGCCACGCAGTCGAAGCGGCCGTCCGAGCTTGGCGACGCCGACGTCTTCCAATCGGGATGGGCATCGATCAACGATGCGGGCCTGCAGATCACCGATTCGGGACTCTCGCTGTGGCGCTCGCTTGAAACCGCCCGCATCGAGCAAAGACTCGATCCACAGGAAACGGAACGATTGAACGCTGTTGCATCCGACACGCGCCATCCAGGTGCGGACACCGCAATCGACCATCCCGACGGCGTTGATCTCGAGCTCCCCGGCGTGACGCGCGAGGACTGCGACGACCGCCAGCCATCCGGCGAAGGCCGTTCGACCACTGCTCCCGACATCCCCTCGGGAGACTCTCCGATCATCCCTGCGCCTGCATTCGGCTCGTTTCAAGAGACGAACCGCAAGGCTTCGCGGCTATCCGGTCTGGTCAGCTTGCTCGGCACGATCAAGCCGAAATTCGCCGGCGCGCGGCGACGGCGATCCGTAGACGATGTCCCGGATCGTCGTGCCGATCGTCGAGGCGGATTGACGGGGCTGGCGGTGGCGTGCCTCAGCCTGATCTCGGTCGTCGCTTGCGTTGCCGCCGCGATTGCACTTGGTCAGCTCTCTTCGCTGAAGTCGGACATTGCCGCCTTGCGACGGGAAATCGCGCCGCTGAGGGAACGCCTCGCCAGACTCGAACAGGTCGAAGTCGCAAAACGCGATGCCGCCCAGCAGGAAGATGCGCAGAACAAGGCCGAGGCGGACAAGAGGCTGACTGACGGCGCAGGCGAACAGGCCGCGCTCAGCCTCTCGCGTGAAGAGATTCAGTTGATCAGGGAGTACATCAAGGCGGCGCCTTCGGCCGGAGCGGCCGTCGCGTCGATCAACGTCGGCGATCCCATCACCGGCGGAATGATTCCGCTGCCTTCACCGCTGACGGAGAAGCTGCCGCGCCTTGTCGGCGCGAGATTTGCGACTCGCAACGGTGCCATCATCATCAGCACGCGAAACAGCCGCCGCATCGATGCCGTGCTGATGCCGAACTAGATCGTGGCGAGGTCAAGTCGCAGGGGCGAGCTGCCAAAATATCGAAAACAACCCCATGCAAAGGAGCCGGCGGACCCGGCAACTCGACGCGTCGGGCAAAATTGGGTATTATCATACCCCTAAGAAATCGTGCAGAGGCTCGTGAACCGCTGTCAACCTACGGCTGATTATTCGGCGGCCGCTCGATGAACTTCCGGCTGCCGTTGAGAAGCTCGAGGTTGTTGGCGATGACGGGGTTGCCAGGATCGAGCGAATACGCCTTCTCGAACTTCCGCCGCGCGCCGCTCAGATTGCCGCGCAGCATGAGGGAATAGCCCTGATCGTTGAGGATCTGGACGGTCTCGCCGCCAAGCCGGATCGCCTGCGCATAGGCCTGATCGGCAAGATCGAAGCGGCGCAGCTTGTCATAGCTCGCCGCGAGGCCGACCCAGGCCGTCACGTCCTTCGGCGCCTTCTCGACCGCCTCCTTGAAATAGCGCTGCGAGATTCCGTAATTGCCGCGGTTGTAGTGCTCGAGCCCCATCCGCACCGGTTCGTCGGAGGGATAGTATTTGACGTCGGTCGGCTCCTGCACGGGGTCGGGACCGGCTGGAGCGCCGGGCGCGACGACAGCGGCGTCACGCACAGTATATTCTTGCACCGTATCGCAAGCCGCGAGGGCTGTGGCCACTGAGGCGCAAGCTAGCCAAACAAAAAGGCGCCGCATAACCGTTATCCCTGCCCCATAATTATACGCTCCAATATTGTTCCCACACTAGCAGAACGGGATTGGAGACGTATTAGCGGTAGAAAAATAGCTATCTCAAACTCGTTACCGTTGGGTCGCGGCGCCTACGCCGGCCAAGCCAGCTCCAGTTCCAAAGTAGATGCTACTACCATTATTTGCATCCACTGCTGCTCCGATTGCACCCGCCGCTCCCAATGGGGGGTGCCCCAACCCTGGAGCATCCCCTCCGAACGCCGGTAACGGATCGCGCGGCTGGTTGCCGGCGCGATAGCGCGTTATAGCGCCATTGGTCTTCGCGGCCTGAGAGACGATCCGGCGATCGCCGACGTAGCTCGGCCAGGGATGGATCGTGTGGGTCACGGCATTGACCTGTTTCGCGTCCCCGGCACTTAAGGTGATCGTATCCGAACGCTGGAAATAACGATCCATTTCGTCATTGCCGGCCAAGCCGTTACAAGCCCCGAGCGTGAAAACTGCGAGTAACGCCGTGCATGTCATATCGGTCGTCCTTCAGTTGAGCGTCTTGACTACGGGCTGGTCGGTTACCACCGCAGGTGGCGCAGATACCCGGACATCGGGGGCGATGATGTGCCCGTAGGGACCTTTGATGTCACCGCCGGAATTGACGTAGTCATTGTAGCGCTTTTTCACTTCCATCTGACCGTTGAGGAAGAAGTCGACATCGTTTGCAGGCAGGCGGGAGTCCAGCGGCGACGCCAATTGCTGCCCAGGTGCCGCCGGCGCGACCAGACGCGGCGTCACGATGACCACCAGATCCGTCTCTTTCTGCTGATAAGATGCGCTTCGGAACAACGCACCAAGGACTGGCACCGAGCCGATCCAGGGCAATTGCTGTACATCCTGTGCGTTGCGGGTCTGGAGCAGGCCGGCAATTGCAAAGCTCTGGCCGTCGCGCAATTCAACCGTGGTCCGAGCATTGCGGCTGCTTAATGCTGGAATTGTCGTCCCCTGGATTGTCACCGCATTGGTGAAATCGAGCTCGCTGACCGACGGCTCAACCCGAAGGTTGATTACGCCGCGCGAGAGAACGGTGGGTACGAAGCCCAACTCGACGCCGAACTTCTTGAATTCGATGGTGACGGTGGGAAAGCCGTTCGTAGTGTTGGAAGCTACCGGCACCGGAAATTCACCACCCGCCAGGAAGCGCGCTGCATCGCCCGACAACGCCATCAGGTTGGGCTCGGCCAGGCTGCGCACCAGCCCTTTCGTCTCCAGCGCCTGCAGCAACAGATCGACCGAAGTGCCGTTACTCGTTCTCAGCACATTCGTTAACAGGTTACCGAACGGAACTGCGCCACCGATCAGCCCTGACGCGGTGGATAGAACAGGAACGCCTTGAGGGGTCGGTGAGGCTACCGGTCTGCCAGCAGTGCCGGTATTCCCAACCTGCGTGAGGTTGCCGTTGCCGGCATAGAGGTTCATGCCCAGTTCGCGGCCGGCGGACCTCGCGACCTCGAGGAAGCGCACTTCCAGCATGACTTGCTGCGGCGCAGCCACGTTCATCGCGTTGACGACGATGCCGCCCTTCGGGACGGTGCCGGTGGCAATGGCCATGGCTTTCTCGGCGGCGACCGCATCGGCGGCCGTTCCGCTCAGCACCACCTGCCCTTCGGCGGCGGACACGCGAATGCCGCGGGTGCCGGTGCTGGACTGGATGCTCTGCTGCAGAGTGCCGATGTCGATCGTGACCTCGACATCGAGGATGCCGATCTGCTTCATCGAGCTGTCGAACAGGATGACGTTGGTGGTACCGGTCCTCTTGCCCTGCACGTAGATCAGGTGATCGCTCAGCGACTTCACGTCGACGATATCGGGCGAGCCCGCGACGATCGACGAGAACGCCGTATCGACCCTGAAGGTGCGCGACTTGTTGATCGTGACCTTGACGCGCTGGACGTCGCTCATCTCGCTGACGAACACGCCGCTGGACGACGGCGCCCGCCGGTCCGCGGCGGCAGCAGGATCGGTGAAATGGAACAGGGCGATCGCAGCGCCAAACGCCATCGCGCTCAAGGCAACCAGCCCAAGTCCCGCATCGACCGAAACGCGACTTCCCATCATGCCAATCCCCTTCGCCGCGTCTCCGCGACGATCCCCGTAAATCTACGACCTCGGCGTCCCGATCACTCCCGTTCGTCCACCACGCCGTAGAGCTTACAGTCTGTCCGACTACAAATCGTTACTCGCAAAATTCCCATTTCCGGCGCACCGGGCACTCACCCGGGTCGCAAGGCCGCTAATGGCGGCTCTGGGATCATCCCCTGCCACGCGCCTCGATTGCAAGGAAAGAGGTCCGCGAAGCCGCGGCAACCCCGGAGAAAACTGCCCGATGTTGCCAGCGCGCACCACTTCCGTAGCCCGCCCGGGCTATTTCTCGGCCCGCCCACGGGCGAGCCGGCCTGGCGTCCGCCCAAGCCGGCGCCACCGATCAGCCTCACCGAATCGGACTCTGCTTAGAACGGAATCTTAGTGGTCACGCTCGGCGCGTTGAGCGTGGTGCCCCAGATCGGCATCATCATCTGGAAGTTCGGCGAAGACGCCGTGACGATGATCGGACTGCTCGTCGCCGCCGGGACGGTCAGCGTCGGCGTGAGGCCCCCGGCATACAAGAAAGGAGCCACGGCCTGCTTCTCGGCATCGGTCGGCAACGGATCGCCCGAGCAACTGGGCGGAGTAGTCTTCGCGATAGCGGCGTTGCTATAGCAACCGATCATGATCGTCCGGGCGCCCGCGTTCGCGAGCGTACGCAACGACTGCAGGGTGAGTGCGTAGCGCCCCAGATCGAAGATCGCGAAAAATGCGAGACATAGCGGCACGAAGACGAGACAAAACTCCAACGCTGCCACGCCGCGCTGATCGAGCCTCCTCATCACCGCACCAACTGCACGTACTGAGGCGGACTCTTCACCTGCACTTGCGTCGGGCAACCAGAGCTGTCGAGAGTAGCATTGCCATTGAACGCGACCGACGCGGCGATCAACTGGCCGCAGGTTGTTCCATTGCCCATGTTGATCGTCGGATTACCCTGAAATGTCACGGCCGCGTTTGGCGCGTAAATGGTTCCTGTGAGGTTGATGTTGGTATTTCCGCCAAATTGCACAGCCGCCGCCGAAGCGTCGTACATGGACATGTACTGGAATAAGCTGGCAGAAGACTGAAGCGCCGCGGGAAGCGACGATGGGGCAGTCGACGGCCCCGCAATGTTAATTACCGCATTCCCCTGGTTGTTGATTGTCGCCCCTGGCAGCAGAATGAAGGTCGCCGTGCCCGAGATGGTGGGGGTTCCAGTGATTTTCAGAGTACCTGAGATGAAGTATACGCAGAACGATGTCGTTGGGGTGCAGGTCGAGCCCGTTCCGTTCAGAGATATGGCCCCATTGGATGTGATATGGAGGCCATCATTCGTGCATGGGGTGGCGGCCGTGTAAGCGACGAGCCCCGATCCTGTACATACTGGGAGGCCGCATTTGGTGGGGAGGGTCGGATTCGCTCCACACAACGTGGTGAGGGCGCCATCGAGAGCGGTGTAGGGGTTCTGAACCGGCTGCGAATAAAGGAAAGCCTTATTGCAGAACGTTGTACTCCCCGTGCAGCCGCCCGCAGCAGACAAGGGGCCTGTGAGGGTCATGCCGCCGCCAGTGAAGTCGATCGCGTTGCTGGCCTGACTGTCCGAAAACATGCCGCAATTCTGCGCATTGATGTTGGGGCTCCCCTGGAAACTCAGAGAGCCTGACAAGGCCAGGACGCATGGTGGATTTGGCGCCACCCTATTGACTTGGGCAACCGCGATCGCGCCGATGGTCACGGTGGAAAGCCCAAGCAACTTTGCAAGATACGCTGGCTGCGTCTGGCTGACGGTGGCCTGAACGTAAATGCCGGCCGATCCGCCATACGTCGTCAGCGAAGCGATCTGGACGGTCTGCGAGATACCGCTCGGAAGGCTCGTCGCACATTTCGAACCTGGATAGGACGTATCACCCGAATTGCAGAACGTGTTCTGCGCGGCGAATTGCTTGCCGCTATAGTCGACCGTAGTGCCCGACGTCGTACAGGTAGACCCGGCAGCCAGACAGGCCGCCTGCAAGCCGCCCGAATAGGCGGCCGCATCGGCGGCGTTCTGCGCGCGCTGCTGGGTGACGTACCACGATCCCGCCTCGCCCCCGAGCGCGAGCACGCCGATTAGCGGGATCATCGCAATCACGGTTGCGAATGCGGCCGATCCTCTGCGGCAACGGAGCAGATTACGCATGGGACACTCCTATTGAAACCGTTCGGTATAAAGCAACGTGAACGAACAAGGATTGGTATTGGCGCTGGTGCACAATGCCGATCTCAACACCATTGGCTGCAAGGTGAAGGTCGTGCTGTAAGAATAGTACATTGGCGACACGGTATTGCCGGATGCGCACACGGCAGTGCCACACATCACCTGGATACTGGGAATCGGATATCGGGAATCGGCCTTGGCAAGTGCCGTCGTCGCCCAACTCGAAGAATTCGTCACATCGGACGGCGGCGAGTACTGGATGGACTGCCCGAACGCGCGCAGCGCCGCCCACGCCGATGCGTACTGGTAGAACGCGATCCCGAGATCGGCCAGCGGCACCAGAAGAACGGTGATCAGGAAAAAGTAGACAAGCGGCATCTCGAACGCGACGGCGCCGCGTTGATCCCGGATCAGAGAACGCTTGCCGCTCACACGGCTTTTCCAGATCTGCATGACCGCTCACCAGACATAGGGAATCAATCTCCAGCGCGACGCCTCGTAGCTGGAGTATTCAGGAAGCGTGCGCCGGAGCACGTCCTCCTCGTAGTGAATTCGCCAGACCTGGATGCAGATGTGCAGAATCAACAGGCCCACGGTCATCCAGCTCAGATGCTGCAGCACGACACCAAGGAACACGATCTCTTCCGACAGATAGAGCGGATGCTTGATCCACCGGTACGGCCCGGTTTGCACCACCGAACGCGCCTGCGGCACCAGGCTGAACGATCGTCCGAGATGACGAACGGTCACAAGGATCATGATCATGCCGGTCAGCACGAAAACCGCGGACAACAGGTTCGGCAACGCGCCCTCGGTCTTCTCGAAAAACGTGATCGTCCATGGCCAGTAGGTGCCGACGAACGCCGCAATCCTCGGCAGCAGGCCTTCGGCCTGCGCCTTTGCCGGCCCGCGGATCAGGATCAGCAGCGCCAGCATCAGGTAAAACACCGCGACCAGGAAATTCGAGACGAGCGACGGCCAAGGCACCCCCGTCTTCGCAAGGTTGGTCGTCACGGCAAGTCCCAACAGAAGGAACCATGCGCTGCCCAGCAATCGGGTCGCCCGATCGTAGGCCAGGTTCGTCGAAAGACTCATTGCAGCTGCGCTCATGGCTCAATTGCCGAGGTTGGAGAATGTACGGATCAAATGAAGGAACGGGCTTCCACCCAGAATGACGAACATCGCAGGAAGCAGGAACAGCACCATCGGAACGGTGAGCTTGGCGCCCAATTTGTGCGCCCGCTCCTCGAGCTTGGTGATGCGTTCCCGGCGCAGGTCGACCGCGATGCTGCGCAGCGCCTGACTGAGCGGCGTGCCATATTGCAGGCTCTGGCTGACCATGGTGCCGAAACGACGGAGGCCCTCCGACGTGGACGCGAGCTTCTCGAAGGCGTCGGCACGGTTCGGCAGGATCCGCAGATCATCGAGAAGACCGCGCAGCACGTGGGTGATGGCGGGATTGGTCTCCCGCATCTCTTCCGCCACGCGCTCGATCGCGCTCTCCAGGCCCATGCCGGCTTCGCTGCAAACCACAAGCAGATCGATTGTGTCCGGCGTGCCGAGCCGGATCGCCGCATCGAAGCGTCGCTTCACGACCAGCAAGATCAGGCGCGGGATCATGATTCCAAACGCCAAGCCAAGCAGCGTGAAGATCATCACGTCGGTGAACGGCCGCCCAAGAATCTGCGAAATAGAGAAAGCCGCGAACGGCAACGCAAATGTGCTGACCGTCTTGAAGCCGATCCAGATCGGCAGGGTTCGATAGTGATTGAACCCTGCCGACTGAAGAACCATCCTCAGCTGGTCGAGATTCTCCTGGGCGTAGTAACGCCTGTAGCGCGTGCCGACCGATGAAAGCCAACCGATCAGATCCTTCGAATTCGATCGATCGGAGATGCCCAGCACGGCATTCGAGACACGCGTGTCCAAGGTGCGGAGATGTATCTCGCGAATGACCAGCAGGAAGGTCGCGGCCGCGAGTGCGACGGCAAGCGTGGCAAAACCGAGAACAGCCGTCATAGGGTGGTTTCCCTTCTGACCATCCAGCGGATCACGAAATGCCCGATCAGGACCGAGGACGCCGCATAAGCGAGAAGCACGTTGCCTTGTGGGTCGAACAACAGCAGATCGACCGACTGCGGATTGATCAGGTAAAGCAACCCGCCGATCACGACCGGCGCACAGGTGAGCGCACGCGATGAAAAGATGACCTCTCCCGCCAAGGCCTTCGCACGGGCCGCCAGCGCAACCCGCTGACTCACGGTCTCACCCAACGTCTGCAGCGTTTCCGCCAGGCTGCCGCCGGTCTTCAACTGCACCGCGAGGGTCACCGCAAACATCGCATACTCCGACACCTGCGTTCGCTGATAGATCTCCTCGACAGCTTCCTCGGGCGACCTGCCCAGGTTCAATTCATGACAGACGATGGCAAATTGCCCGGCTGTCGGTTGCGGCATCTCCCGGGCGATGGTGCGAAATGCTTCGTGGACGGGCAGTCCGGACCGGACAGTACTCGTCACCAGCTGGACCGCATCGGGAAGCTGCTGGAAGAGCTGTTTTGCAAAGCGTTGTTGCTGCCATCCGAACAGACCGCGCACGACCAGGATGGCGACGCCGGCAGCCGCAATGGCCCCATAGGAGCCCGGGAATCTCAGGAATCCATTGACGTAGAGAATTCCTGCCGCGGCCATTCCCCCTGCAAGCAGCACATAGACCGGGCGTACGACGTACACCATATCAGGGCGATAATTGGCGAAGCGCTGGAGCGCGCGCCAACGCGACGTCTTGGCCGCGCGACGGATGGACACCAAGGCTGCTGCTTCGGCCGTCGGCAGCGCAATCTCGAGCTGGCGCTCCATTCGTCTCTGTCGTGCGTCGAGCCAAAGGGTGTTGGCCCCGGCACACAGCAGCAGCACCAGAACGATGATCAAGGGCGTCGACATCAGATGTGCCTCATCGCTTCTGCCCAGGCCCGATCGAGCCCGTAATAGACGAGGCGACTCTTGAACTTCGGAACCGCGTTGGTGGAGCGGTAGGTGCCGGATATCCGCCCCTGGACATCCTCGTCCTTATACTCGAACAACGCGATGTCATTGGTGGTGATCACCTCGCCCTCGAGGCCGATCACCTCGCTGATCTGCACGATGCGGCGCTGGCCGTCGCGCATGCGCTCGACCTGCACGATAAGATCAAGGGCGGCGACGATCTGCGAGCGGATCGCGCGCGATGGCAGATTGACCTGCCCCATCTGCACCATGTTCTCCACGCGCGTCAGCGCGTCGCGGGTACTGTTGGCGTGCACGGTGGAGATCGATCCATCATGGCCGGTGTTCATCGCCTGCAGCATGTCGAACGCCTCGGCGCCGCGCACCTCACCGACGACGATGCGGTCCGGACGCATACGAAGTGCGTTCCACAGAAGGTCGCGCTGCGTCACCTGGCCGGTGCCCTCGAGGCTGGCCGGACGGGTCTCCAGGCTGATCACGTGCGGCTGCTGAAGCTGCAGCTCCGCCGCGTCCTCGATCGTGACGATGCGCTCGCTGTGATCGATGAACTGACTCAAGGCGTTCAGCAGCGTCGTCTTGCCGGAACCGGTGCCTCCGGAGACCAGGACATTGAGCCGGCAGCGGGAGGCGATCTCCAGCAGCTGTCCGAGCGCGGCGGTCATCGAGCCGTTTTCGATCATCCCGGCGATGTTGAGACGCCGGTTCGGAAACTTTCGGATCGAGATGCAGGGGCTATGAATCGCCAGCGGCGGCAGGATGATGTTGACGCGGCTGCCGTCCGGCAGACGGCAGTCGACCATCGGGCTGGATTCATCCACGCGCCGGCCGACTTGCGAAGCGATCTTCTGTGCGACGGAGGCGATATGGTCATTGTCGCGAAACCGGACCGCAACCCGCTCCAGCTTGCCGGCCCGCTCGACATAGACGTTGCTCGGCCCGTTGATCATGATGTCGTTGATCGTCTCATCGAGCAGAAGCGGACGCAGCGGCCCGTAGCCGGTCATGTCGTCCGCGATCTCCTCCGCCAGGAAGAGCTGCTCGCGGCCCGACAGCTCCAGCCGCTCCTGGTTGGCGATGCCGTGGATGATTTCCTCGATCTGCCGGCGCAGGACGTCGCGGGGAACGGTCGCGGCCACCGACGGCTCGATCTGCTCGATGACCCGTTCGCGCAGGGATGCCGACATCACCGGATGGTGGGTCGCAGGTTCTTCATGCTTCGGCGCCGATGCAAACAGGCTGGATGCCGGTGACGCCACGCTCGGCTCCGCCGGCGGCAAGGGCGGCGGCGCCGGCCGCGCGCTTGGTGCCGCTGCCGGGGCGTCCGGCACCGCTGCGGGCATCCGCACCGGCATTTCGTCTGCGCGCCTGCCGAACTTTTTCATAGCCCGAGCCACCTCTTCCACCCGGCCTTTTTCTTGGCACCGACGCCGGTGATTTCCCGTACGATCGGAGCCAGGTGACGCCGCAGCCCGGATACGTGCTTGAGAGCCGGAACGCCGAGGTTGACCGCCTGGGTCATTCCCTTGCCGAGATCCGGGATGATCATGTCCGGTTCGGCGCCCAGCGCCTTGACGATCGTCGCCCTCGGCAGACCGCCGGCGCGGTCGGCCCGGTTGAGCAGGGTAAACACGCGATCCTTGCCCGCGATGTTGGTGACGGCGTTGCGCAGCGCGTGGGCATTGCGCAGGCCGGTTACTTCGGCCTCCAGCAGCACCAGCACATGACGGGACATCTGAATGACCGGATAGATCGATGCCGGGAACGGCACCGGCACATCGACAACGACGTAGTTGAACCGCTGACGGAGCAGGCCCAGCACGTGCCGCACGCCGGCTTCGGTGATGTCGAGCTTCGCATCGAGCTCCTCGTCGCCGGAAATCAGGCAAACCCGATCATTCACCTCGATCGCCGCCCGCTCGAGAAACAGCGTGTCGGCCCGCATCGGGTTTTCAAGGGCGATGCGGAGGCCGGGTCCAGGACGAACACCCAGCATCACCGCGGTCTCGCCGCCCTGCAGATGCAGGTCGAGCAGCGCCACCTTCGCCTTGGTGGTTTCAGCCAGTTGCAGCGCGAGGTTGATCGCGACGCTGGTCGCGCCGGCGCCGCCCTGCGCGCCACAGATCGACACCACGTGCCCGCCGCGGTCATTCTGGGCCGGCGCGGCGTCGCCGATCAGCTTGGGACGCAGCTGGTCGAGCACCATATCCCTGGTGATCGGCGTCGGCAGGTATTCAGTAAGGCCGATCTCCATCAGCTCGCGGTAGAAGACGATCTCCCTGTTGTCTCCAATCAGGGCCACCTTCACATCGGGCGGACAGACACTGGCGAGGCGTTCCAGTTCGGTGAAGGGATCATCGATCCCGCTGATGTCGGTCACCAGCGCGTACAGATCGGTGTCGGTCTCGAGCATGCGTGTCGCATGACGGATGGTGCCGCGCCGGATCACCAGGTTGCTGCCGTCGAGACCCTTGCGGAGGGCTGCCGCGCTCAGCTCGTCATTGACGAAGCAGACGATGCGGTTGCGCGCGACAAGAGACGTCGTCTCTTCGGGTTGTTCCACCACTGCCATGTTCGCACTCATCAACGTTTCTCCGGTGCCTTGCCGACGTCACTCGCTGCCGCTGTGGTCTGACGATCGAGCTCGGACGGCACCTCGCAGCCCGCGCGGGCGTCGTCGTCCAAATCCTGCTTCCTGACCGAGTATTGCTTGACCTCGCTGCCGGTATAGATCGCGACCATCGTGCTCTGGCCGGCAACTGCACTCTGGCGCGCCAGCTCCGGCGAGACATCGCAGCTGGACGTTACGCTTGTGTCGGCCTTGTCCCACTGCTCGGCCGCAGCGCGGATGACGAGCGACAGCGTTCCGAGCTGCTTTGCGACGGCCACCTTCTTGACCTGATCCGGCTTGAGCTCCAAGGACACGGTCTGCGCCGTCTTGCCCGGCACGGCATTGGTGATCGGACGGCCGCCTTGCGCAATCTCCTGATCGATCGCGATCACACGCACATTGGACAGAACGGTTTCGCTGACGGCACGCTTCACCGGAGCGGCCTTCTCGAACACCTGGGTCAGCACCACGTCGACATTGTCGCCCGGCCTGATCAGACCGGACACACCGGTCTCTTCGTCGACCTTGATGCTGATGGCGCGGCTGTCCGGCGCCAGGACGCTGGCAAGGAAGCCGCGATCCTTCGGACGCAGGATGTCGTCCAGTGTAATGGCGCTGCCGGCGTCGACGAACTTGCGAACCAGCGAACCGGGCAGCCCGGCCTTGGAGTCAGGCGTTTCGAGGATCGCCCCCGCGGGGACACGGTTCGGTGCCGTCTGGCGCACTGCGAAATCTTCTTCCCGCGCCAGCGTTCCCTTCGAAAGCGGACGCGTCGCGACAAAGTAGCCGACCGTCGCGGCCGCTGGCACAGGCGCAGGCTTCTCTTCGACTGCCTGTGCAACGACCGGGTCTGCGGGTCGGTTCATGCTGTAGGCGATCATTCCAAGCGCCGTAGCCGCAAGCAGCAGCACCATGATGATCGAGACACGGAGAGCGGACGACATGTCAAATTCCTTTGCTCAAAATGGCCCAGATACCGCCGCATGCGATGGCGACCCCGTAGGGCAGCGGTGCATGTCGCAAATGACGCCAGCGCTCGACCGCGTAGACCCGGCGCATCAGCGACGATCCGGCGGGCGCCAGCTTCGGTTGTGGCAGACGGCGCATCATCAGATGCACCGCGGCCAGAACGCCGCCGGCCAGTGCAGTTGCCGTCAACAGTTCAATCACGCCGGTCAGCGGCAGACCGATCGCCAGAGCAACCAGCAGCTTGACGTCGCCACCGCCGATCGCTCCGCGCAGATAGATCACGAAGAGCACCAGGAACAGGATTGCGGCAACGATCAGCGACTGGCCGATCTGCATCGGACTGGCCAATTGGCCGACGATCCCAAGGAACGCCAGCGCCAGACAAATTTCGTTTCGGATCAACCGTGTCGCGATATCGATCGTTGCGACATACAACAACAATGCGATTTCCAGACACGAGGTCGTGGACGCAATCCAATTCATGAAATAATCGCCTTAGAAAAATGGCGGGGGGCACAAAATAATGCCCCCCTCCGGAGCGCCGTCCCTCTGGACTTAAGCGCTAACCGCGTTGGCAACCGCGGTGCCGATCGAAGTGAGCGAGGTGGTCAGAACACTACCGATGCCGCTCGCAGTACCCGTACCGAACGCCGCGGAAACGGCGGCGACGATGCAGGCGGCGACGATCACGTACTCGAACGACACAACGCCGTCCTTGTCCGTGCGCAGACGCTTCAATCCTTCTGTGATCTTGATGTATGACTGCAACATAGGAGAAAGCCTCCTTAAGGCTCGCGCACATCGCAATCCGGTTGACCGCTGTTGACAGCAAGAATCTGCCAACAGCATTCAACATCCGGAGTTAAGCGGAGACTGCGGTGGCGACCTTGCTCGCGATCGTGGTGATCGAGGCGTTCAGGACCGAGCCGATGCCGCTGGCGGTACCCGTACCGAAGGCAGCAGAGACGGCGGCGACGATGCAAGCGGCAACGATCACGTACTCGAACGACACAACGCCGTCCGCATCCGCACGCAGGCGCTTGAAGGCTTCGGTGGTCTGGATGTACAGTTTCAACATAGGAAAATATCCCTTTTACGATGAAATTTACGCAATACGTTGGCGGGGGGCAAAATCCGGTGCCAACTAGGATTTTCTTATAATGCGTCGCGAGAAACCTGTCGATTGGTAATCGTTTATTAACCCTACTGGCGTAGCGGCGCGCACCTTCTTCTCGGCAAGGCGCTCCGACGGCGACGCACGAAACCCCTTAAATTATAGGACTTTCGGCATTTCACACCATTTCAACTGCGCCGCCCCGTGCGAATACGGTAACGGCGTCGGACGTGCCGCTATCGCGACAACGACCTCGGAGGTGACGGTGGCACAATCCGCTTCCCTCCCCCCCGATCACCGTTCGCAGGATTGCTCGTTTCAATAGCAGGTCCCGGAATCCCCTCCGAGCCGGCCGCAACTCTCCCCGTTGGATTGCCGCCACTGCGTGACCGCCAGCGGCGGCTTGCTCGCGTCCGCCGGCGCGGCCGATAGCCTGCTGCGCTCCTCTTCGAGGAGCTGCGAATGAAGCTTCTGGATCTGGATGTTGCGCTCGAGCAGGGACATCGTTCGTGTCTGAACCTGCTCGGCCAGCGCCTTGCGCAGCGCATTCTCGCGGTCGAGCAGTTCGGGAAACGGCAGCAGCGGCCGGACGAGGTCGGTCGCCTTGATCACGCAGGACGCCCGCGCCACGGCTTGCGCGATCTGATCCGGAAACGCGCTCCGGCATTCCGCGAGCGCTCCGCTCAGGTTGACCGTCGCCGCCGTCGGTGTCGGTACCGGAGTCGCCTCCGGTATCGTTGTCGCCGCTGGTGCCGGCTCTGTGGGCGCTGTTGGCGTCTCCGTTGTTGGCTCCGCTCCCGGCTCCGCCTCCTTTTCGATGGCCTGGCGAGCGGCCCCGCAGCAGGTCAGCAGGATGCAGAGCGCGACAACGACCAGGCATCGCGCGCGCTTCGGCCAAGCCCGTCCATCCCGATGCACGATCGGGTCTCCGGTTGGCGCAACAGATGTGCCGCCATGCGTCGCGTTCTGCCAGCGAGAACGAAATGTCTGTGCAATCAGGGACGCAGAAGCGCGCTCTCCACCGTGGCAAACAATTCGTATTGGCAAAAATGACGTCTTCAAAAATGGCTCGGTGCGAAATCGCACCGACCCCAGCTGGTTGATTTTAGATACAATTTAGCTGTTTGCGCAATAGCGACCTGGCGCACCGGCGGCCCGCACGATAGCGCCGCTGCGCTGCACTATCGGCGCAGCATCGTCGGCGAGCTCGTCGGATCTCATCTCGTCGGATGATCGGCCTTGTTTGACAAACCAATCTTTCGCCTGCGCTCGTCGGTTGCCGGCTTTTGCTGCGACGCTGTCGGATCGGCGTGTGCGCCCGATGAGAACCGTGTCGGCGTTTGGCGAAAATTTCCGCTTCTTCCCGGCCAAGCCCTTGCTCTAGGATTAGCCATTTCAGCTAGGGTGCTCACCCACGATGCGCCCGTGGAATTTTAGAACCACAGCATACAGTGACTGATCCGGGCGTCATGGGGATTTGAGATGGCCGATCGCATTGCACTTTTCATTGATGGTGCGAACCTCCACACCACCGTCAAGAACCTCGGCTTCGAAATCGATTTCCGGCGACTGCTCTCGGAGTTTGGCAGGCATGGACAGATCGTGCGCGCCTACTTCTACACAGTCGTGAGAGACGACGACGAGTTCAGCAGCCTTCGGCCGCTGGTGGATTGGCTCGATTACAACGGATATGCGGTCAGGAGAAAGTTAGCCAAAACCCACGATGACGGCGAAGGGCGGCGGCGAATGAAGCGCAGCATCGGCATCGAGCTCGCGGTCGATGCATTGGAAATCGCGCACCGCATCGACCACGCGTACCTGTTCTCTGGCGACGGTGATCTGCGCGCCGTCGTCGAAGCCGTCAGACGGGCTGGTGTCCGCGTGACAGTCGTTTCCAGCATCCGAACAAAGCCTCCCATGATCGCCGACGAGCTTCGCAGGCAAGCTGACGTCTTCCTCGAACTCGAAAGCCTCAGGGCATCGATCGAACGTCCAGCGCACCCGATCGCGCCCGAGTGAAATCGCGGGCGCCTCTTCCGGTGAGGAAGCAAGAGGGCGGCTTTGCTTGTCCGTAAATCACCGAGTTGCGCGAGTCGGACGCTGACATCACTATCCCCCAAACAACGAAACAGAGGGTAACACCCATGCGGAGGTCGGTCGGCTGCCTGTTGTTGTTCTTGGCGGCGACGAGCGCTGCGATCGCCGAGCCTTCCCGGTTCACCTGCGACACGCCGCGGGGCAAACGGGTCGAGCTCGGCCCGTCAGGCAAGGGCGGCGACGCCCAGTGGATCGATGACGATCTCGATACGGTCAGGCCCGCCGTCGTGATCGATGGCGACACCTTCACGGTCACCTGGGGGACATCTGTCGCTGCGGAAGGCAAGGGAGGAGCCAAGCTCACAACCTACGTCTTTGCGGCCGCCCGCCGTTCCGCCGCGTCGATCTTTGCGACCCGCGTGGACGACACCACGGCCGAGATCTTCCGGTTCTATTTTGGCGACAAGTCGCTCTACAAGTTGACGAGCCGGCTGGGGGGCCCCGCCGCGGACCCCAAGGCCGCACCCTTCGTTACAACCTATCTGGCGACCTGTCGTCAGCAGTAGCCGGCTGCCGCCAACCTTAAGACAGGCTTAACTGATCTTTCATGTTCCGGTCCCCGGTGTTGCGGCTCGGCATCAGCTCGCATGACCATAAAATGTCAGGTAAACCATTGAATTTTATTAAAAATGCTTGGATTTTCGCGCATGGGAACTCGATGGTTCGGACCCACTTAGGGCGCCTGTGTGGCTGAAATGTCATAGGTCGCGGAACTGTCCTTTGTTACCCTTCGGAGGATTCTACGTAATATTTTTGTGAGTTGGGGGCGGAGATTATGAAGTCGGCATACACGGTCATTGCGTGCCTATGCCTGGCGGCAACGCCAGCATGTGCCGAGGTTTTTTCTATTAATGATGCTCTACGCCAGGCCATGCAGACCAACCCGGGTATCGGCGAGGCTTCGGCGAACCGGCGGGCGACGGAAAGCGAGCTGCGGCAAACCCAAAGCACACTGCTGCCGCAGGTGCGCATTGACGCCAGCTACGGCCCGGAAAAATTCGATCAATCGCCGGGCTTCATTACCCCGAACATTCAGTCAGCGCCGACCGTGGGTTCAGGACCATGGCGCAATGGCAGCCAGGAATCGGTCGTGGTGCGCCAGCTGTTGTGGGACGGTTTTTCGTCGATCTATGACGTCTGGCGCCAGACCGCGCGCGTCAATGCAGCTGCCTCCCGCGTCAAGGAGAGAACCGAGCTCTTGGCCCTCGATGCCGCCGAAGGCTACATCGACGTCGTGCGCTACATGCGGCTGGTCAGTCTTGCCCAGCAAAACGTCGCCAATCACGAGAAGATCTTTTCAAACGTGAACTCCCGCTTCTCGGGCGGCCGGGCCGGCGAAGGCGATCTGGAGCAAGCCCGCGAGCGTGTCGAGGCCGCCCGCGCGGCACTCGCCGAATTCCAGCGCAGCCTGGATGACGCCAGGGCGAAGTACCGCAAGACGGTTGGCCTCGAGCCGATCAATGTTCGCTTCCCTGCTCCTCTCGCGGGATTGCCGCACAGCCGCGACGAAGCGCTGGCGACCACCCTCCGGTTCAATTCGACGATCGCGGCGGCACAGTCCGACGCCGACGCCGCCAAGCATGCGTTCAAGGCCACGGACGGCACATTCGGCCCGAAATTCTATCTCGAGGGACGGGCAACCCATTACGACAACTCCTACCCTTACGTGGCGACCCCAGGAACTCCCTCCATTACGCATGAGGACTACAGCGGCAAGGTTGTGATGTCGTGGGACATCTTCCGCGGCGGCCAGGATGCCTGGAACAGGTCGGAGAAGGCCGAGCGCTTTACCGAAGCCACCATGCGCCACGCGCGCTTGCAGCGCGACGCGTATGAGTCGATCGACAAGGCGTGGAATGCCCGTACGATTACGGTCACGCGCATCGCCGCTTTGACGCGTCAGCTGGAAGCGGACCGCAAGACCATCGTGGCGTTCCAGAAGGAATACGAACTCGGCCAGCGTTCGCTGATCGATCTCTTGAACGCGCAGAACCAGTTCTTCAACGCGTCGGTCTCGCTCACCTCAGCCCGCGGCGTCGTGGTTTTCGCCGACTATCAGCTGCTGGCCGCGATGGGCACCTTGATCGAGTACCTGAAGGCTCCGCCGCCGGTCGATGCTGCGCCGACGGACATGCTTTCGATCGGCCTGCCCCGCTACTCGTTCCCGACGCTTCGCGTGAACCTCCCGCAAACCGGGTCCGAGCCGCTGCGCGTCGCCGTTCCGGCGCCTGTCGCCCGTCCTGCCAAGACCTATGCGGCAGCCCAGCCGAAGGATGTTGGCTTTGCGGACCGCTTCACCGGCGCGACGACGACCGCAGCGGTGCCCGGTTCAGCGGAATGGATGCAGCAGCAAAAGACCGCTGCGGACGGCCCTAACATCATTTACGCGGATCCGTCGGTCACGGCGAACGCGAGCTCCTATGCGTCGACCAAGCCTCACTGGCTGCTGTCGGCCTTCCCGAGTTCCGCGCGATAGCGACCGCCAACAAGCTCAGGACAGGACTGCCGGAAGGGCCCCAAGTCGGGGCCCTTTCGATTCCTTATTAATCGTTAAGATAAGTTTCGCTGAATTTGTTCGCTGTTTGTTGTAGTCTGCCCGAAATCTAATGCGATTGCTGCATTTCCATTTTGCTTGTCGAGGTTTCAGTTGTTGTTTCGAACCCCCAGCGCGGCGGCCGACGCCGTCCGCCCCTCGCCGGATGACTCAACCTCAAAGCCTGTCGCGATAAATGGGCCACGCGCGCTGGGCGACGATCCCCTCACCGCATCGTTGACTTATCTCGCCGCCCATCACGGCCGCGCGGTCAGCCGCGCAGCTCTCCTCGGCGGACTTCCGATCACGAACGGATGCCTGTCCGTCTCGCTCTACGACCGCGCGGCAAGGCGCGCCGGTCTGGAGACCGAGGCCGTCAAGCGCGACATTTCAGACATTCCCGCGCTGGTCCTGCCGGCCGTCCTCGTCATGAAGAACGGCTCAGCGCTGATCCTTCTGGGTGTGGACCCGGCGAACAAGGCGATCAAGGTCGTTGATCCGGCGACGCCGAACAGCCCGCGCGTTGCCGACATCGCCTCGCTCGCCACGGACTATACCGGCTATGCGTTCCTGGTGAGAAGCGCGCCGCAGGCCGATGCGCGCGCCGTCGCCGCAGGCGACATCCCCAAGAGCCACTGGTTCTGGTCGGTGGTGAAGACGCATTGGCGCAGCTACGGGCACATCGCGGTCGCGGCCTTTCTGACCAACATCCTCGCGTTGGCGACGCCGCTGTTCACGATGAGCGTCTATGACCGCGTCATCCCCAACGGGGCGATCCCCTCCCTGATCGCGCTCTCGATCGGCATGGGGCTCGGCATCGTCTTCGATTTCATCTTCCGCATGGTCCGCAGCCGCATGATCGACGTGACCGGCAAGACCATCGACGTCGTGCTGGCCGCGAACATCTTCGAGCATGTGATGTCCGTGAAGATGGCGCAGCGGCCGACGTCGGTTGGCATCCTGGCCAATCAGCTCCGGGATTTCGACTCGGTGCGCGAGTTCTTCACCTCCGGAAGCGTGGTTTCGGCCACCGACCTGCTGTTCGCCATCCTCTTCGTTGGGGTGCTGTTCCTCATCGCCGGACCGCTGGCCTGGATCCCGCTGATCATGCTGCCGCTGGTCATGCTGATCGGCTTCCTGCTGCAACGCCCGCTCGATCGCGCCATCAAGCGGCTGCAGGCCGAATCCGCCGCCCGGCACGGCGTGCTGGTCGAGTCGCTGTCCGGCCTCGAAACCGTCCGTGCGACCGGCGCCGAGGCCCGCATGCAGACCTTGTGGGAACGCTCGGTTGCCGCGACCGCCCGATCCGGCGAGGACGTTCACTTCTGGTCGTCGATGTCGCTGACGAGCGCGAGCACGGCCCAGCAGATCACGAGCCTGCTCCTCGTCATCGTCGGCATTTTCCTGATCCTCGACGGCAAGCTGAGCGTCGGCGCGCTGGTCGCCGCAAACATGCTCGCCGGGCGTGTTCTGGCGCCGATCGCCGGGATCGCCTCGGTGATCACCAAGGGCACACAGACGATCACGGCCCTCAAGGCGATCGACCGCATCATGTCGATCGAGCGGGAACGGTCGCCGACCCGGTCCTATGTCACAAGACGAATCGAAGACGGCAAGGTCGCCTTCGAGAACGTGTCGTTCGCCTACCCCAACGCGCCGGGTAACGCGCTCGAAAAGGTCAGCTTCAAGATCGAGGGCGGAGAGAGGGTCGGCATCATCGGCAGGGTGGGCTCTGGCAAGACCACGGTCGGCAGGTTGCTGCTCGGATTTTACGAACCGAAGGAAGGCCGCATCCTGGTCGATGGTGTCGACTCGCGCCAATACGATCCCTCGGACCTGCGCGCCGGCATCGGCTTTGCGATGCAAGATACCGACCTGTTCTTCGGCAAGCTGCGTGACAACATCGCCCTTGGCAAACCGGAAGCGACCGACGAGGAAGTCCTGCTTGCCGCGCGGCTCTCCGGCGTCGAAAGCTTCATCGCCGGCCATCCGATGGGCTATGACATGCCCATCTCGGAAGGCGGCCGCAGCCTGTCGGGCGGCCAGAAGCAGGCCATCGGGCTCGCGCGCGTTCTGATCCGCAAGCCCCGCGTGCTCTTTCTCGACGAGCCGACGGCGCACTTCGATATTCGCAGCGAACAGGAATTCCTTGAGCGGCTCAAGGGCCTCAATGATGATCGCATGACCATCATCATTTCGACCCATCGCCTGTCATTGCTGAACATGGTCGATCGCTTGCTGCTGTTCGACAATGGCCGCCTGGTTGCCGACGGCCCGCGCGACAAGGTGCTCGCCCTGCTCCAGGGCCGGCCGGCGTCCGCGGCCCCGTCGCCGGAGAATACGATTCAGCCGAAATCCGCATAACGAGCAAATACATTATGGCGTCTTCCGATTTCACATTTGCAAATGATATCCGGTCCGCGGCGCTGCTGCGGACGCCGCGCACCTCCCGCATGCTGCTGTGGACCTCGTGCGCGCTGCTTGCGACGTTCTTGATCTGGGCTCATTTTGCCGTGCTGGACGAGGTCAAGCGCGGCAGCGGCCGCGTCGTGCCGTCGCGGCAGATGCAGGTGGTTCAATCGCTCGAAGGCGGGATCGTCGGCGACATCCTGATACGGGAAGGCGACATCGTTCAGCAGGGCCAGTCCCTGATGCGCATCGATGATACGAAATTTGCTTCCGAGTTCGGCGAAATCCGCGAGCGGCGCGCGGCGATGGCGGCGCGAGTGGCCCGCCTCGACGCCGAGGCGCGCGGCCGAGCCGAGATCACCTTCCCGGATGATCTCGACAAGATGGTCCCCGCCGCCGTCGCGACCGAGACCAGCGTGTTCAAGATGCGGGGTCAGAAGGTCGCGCAGGACATCGACGTCCTCAACCAGCAGGTCACTCGCCTCACCGGCTCCCTCAAGCTCCTGGAGCGCGAGCAGACCCTGACGCGCAGGCTGTATGAGCAGAAGGTCGTGCCCGAGATCGAGATGCTGCGACTTGATCGGCAGGCAACCGAGATGAAGGGACAGCTGGCCGAAGCGCAATCGAAGATCGCGAACATCACCGCCTCGTTCCGTTCACAGGCCGACGAGGACCTCGCCAAATCGCGCGCCGACCTCGCCGTGCTCGACGAGAATATCAAGTCCGCCCAGGACCGGGTGCGCCGCACGGATCTGAGGGCGCCGGTCCACGGCATCGTCAACAAACTGAACATCAGTACCATCGGTGCCGTCGTACAGCCGGGCGCCAACCTGATGGACATCGTGCCGCTGGACGACACGCTGCTGGTGGAAGGCCGGATTCGTCCCCAGGACATCGCGTTTATCCGTCCCGACCAGGACGCGGTGGTGAAGATCAGCGCCTATGATTCCTCGGTCTATGGATCGCTGAAGGGCAAGGTCGAACGCATTAGCGCCGACACCATTGTCGACGACAAGGCGGAAAAGACCGAACGCCAGGAGACCTTCTACCGGGTCATGGTGCGTACCGATAAGAACCATCTCGGCACCGAGCAGCATCCGCTGCCGATCATTCCGGGCATGGTGACCACGGTCGAGGTCCTGACCGGCGAGAAATCCGTGCTGGACTACATTGTGAAGCCCGCGCGCCTGCTGCGTGACGAGGCCCTGCGCGAACGCTGATCGCGACCACGGATTCCGTGGTTAACCGATCGTGACCTCGGTTCGTTCAATTTCGAACGAACCGGCAAACCCCGGATTGACTGCCTTTTTGACATTCGAGGTGGCGGCCCCCTCCACTTAACTCCACTTAAGCGGCCAAGGCGCCAGTTTGCGTCCCGATAACAGCGGGGACGCAGATCGACGCACAGACGTTGACGGTCCCCGACATTGGGGACGTCATATGAAGTCGCTGAACTTTGCTTCGTCGGCCGTCATGGCCGTGGCTGCATTTTCGATCAGTCTTTGCGCAGCGCCGTCCGCGTTCGCTGCAGACGAGCTCTCCCTCGGCAATTCCGCCGCCGAGTTCGCGCCGGCGTCGGACGCCGCGTCGAACCGGCCGCCTGCCACCTTCTTCACCATCGCCGACGTCCTGGCCAAGCTCGACCGGCAGCGCGGACGTGGTCCGAACGCCATTCGCACCGCCTCGCTCACGCCGCCAAATACCGCGACCGACGCGGTGCCCGCGGCAAAGCCGCTTCCGCCTGTCAGCGCCGAGCCGTTTGGCCTGTTCACCTTCCGCGCACCGGAAAACAGCCTGTGGCGCAAATGGCGCGGCCTCGAATCCGATCTCGCAAGGGAGCAGAGCGTTCTCGAGCAATGCCGGGAGAGCGCCGCCGGCTGCCCATCGCAAGCCGCGCAATTCCTTCGCCTGATCGGCGCGGTCAAGTCCAAGTCCGGACGCGACCGGCTGGATGAGGCCAACCGCGCCGTCAACCAGGCGATCCGCTATGTCAGCGACTTCGCCCAGCACGGCGAGCCCGACCGCTGGACCGCCCCGCTCGCCACCTTCGCGACCGGCAAGGGCGACTGCGAGGACTATGCGATCGCAAAATACATCGCGCTCAGCGAAGCCGGCTTCCCGCGCGAGGATCTGCGCCTCGTGCTGGGCCGCGATCGCGCCATCCGCCAGGATCATGCCGTGCTGGCGGCGCGGCTGGATGGCCATTGGCTGATCCTGGACAGCCGCCGCTCCGAACTGATCGACGACGGCGAGCTCGGCAACTTCACGCCGATGTTCGCGATCAACGACCGCGGCGTGCAGCTGTTTGCGGCACCCTACGCCAAGCGGCTCCCGCTCGGCGATGAACTCGACGCGGCGCCGGCGGCCGCCAATGCGGCGGAGACCGAATGGACCGGCGTGGAAGCGCTGGACGCGGCAAGCCCGCTCTTGCGCTTCCTGCCCGTGCTGATGTGATTGCGCGCGAGAAAGGCGACAATCCAATCAACAAAAAATCCGCGGAGAGGTCTCCGCGGATTTTCGATTTTGCTGCAAGCCTGGCCTAGAAAACATGAACGTTCGTAGCCGCCGGCAAGCCGGTGCTCACATGTGCGAGGTCCACCTTGTCGGAGCCCGTGCCATTTGCCGAGTACCAGAGCTCCTGGGTCGTATTGTTGAAGAAGAACTTGTTCGTGCTTGCACTTTCGTTCCAGGCGCTGGCGTTGTTCTCGGTCTGGCCGGTGACTGCCGATGACGTGAACTGACCAGGCGTAAGGGCGTTTGAAGCGCCCGTCGGCAGGCTCAGACCGGCCACGTCGAGAAGGAGCGTATCACCACTGTTGAAATCACTGATGATTTCGTGGGCGCTGAGATTGAGAACAAACTTGTCGTCCCCACCATTGCCGGTGAGCGTCTCGTTGGTTGGTCCGGCGACAATGACATCATTGCCGGCCGTGCCCATCAGGGTCGTCGTGCCATTGATGTTGATATTGATGGTGCTCGACGCCGTGTCGCCGTCACCGTCAATCGTCGACACGTTGAAGCTCAGATCCTCGGAGACGTTCGTGGTCGACGAAACTCCGACGCCAACCAGGTCGACCTTGCCGCTGCCTGTCACGTCCGTGAACTGGACAGTGTAGAGCTGCAGGCCGGCCGGCGCTGTGGGCGTCGACCATTCGGTGGCGACCGTGGTGTGGGTGGAAGGATCGAAATCACCGGATACCGATGTGATGGAGGCGGCGTGCACTCCGTCCCAATAGGAGACGACGTAGTGGATTTTGTCGCCGCCGGCGTAGTGCGAGAACGTGTAGTTCGCGACCGATTCGTTTGCCGGCGGATGGAACCCGGCGTTGCCGACCGGGCTGGCGATTGCGCCGCTCGTGAAATCGAACAGCAGCTTTTCATTGGGGTCGAAGTTATTGTTGTCGACGCCCCAGCCGCTGGTTGATCCGTTCACACCGCCTTGGCCGCCGCCGGAGGTCGTGCCCGAAACAACCGCCAGCTGATCGGTGTTCGAGGAAAGAACCTGCTCTTCCGATGGTCCCGAGCCGAAGGAGGATGAACTGCCGACATTCTGGATCGTTGTCTCCGTGAATGGCTGAAGCAATGTAAATAGGTAGTGACCGGTTGTGTCATCCAGATTCAGCGTGAAGATATTGTTCGCCGCCGACGGGGCCGCACCGATATAGGCCGTCAAATTCTGTCCAAGTGCGTCGATGGAATAGTGCACGGCCTGGCCATTGAACGTCAGGCCGGCCGGCGCCGTGTTTCCAGTCAAGGTGAAGTCATATGCGCCGAAACCATCGGCGCCGGAGAACACGGGCAGGTTACCGACCACGGACATTCCCGCGTAATCGGCAATGATTCCATGCTCGATCGTGCCGAAACTCGGGCCGTCGTCGAGGAAGCTGATATGCGTGCTGATGTCGGCGGTGGCCGTCACATGATCGCCATCGGCGTCCGTCAGCGTGACCGTCGCGCCGATCTTGCCGGCCGTCATCGTCAGCAGATCGTTCGAACTGGCGGTGCTGTTGTGGTGGAGCGAGAGATAGTCCGCCACATAGAGCTGGCCGGTGATCGGATCGATGGCGATCGCGAAGGCCGTTTGGCCCGTCAGGCTGGGGTTGGCGACATCGTTGCCCACCGTACCGATGATCCGGCCGCTGGCATCCAGCGACAGCGCGATCCCTGTGCCATCCGTCAGTGTCAGGCCTGACGCAGCGCTGAGGACGCTCAACGCGTAGGTCGTAGACCCCGCGCCGTCAGAGCCGAAGCTGCCGCCGGCCACCGTCAAGATGCTGCTCGCGCCCGTCGAGGCAAAGCTGAGCGCACCATTGTCCAGCGACGCTGCCGACACATCGGTGTCGACGCCCTTGTTCGCAACCGTGCTGAACAGCGCGGCGACGGTGCTGGCGGCACCGTTGAACGTGATCGCAGTGGAGCCGAGCACGTCGCTCGCGCCGCCGATGGTCTGCACGCCGGGCGTCTCGTCCACGCCGATCGTAGCTGCGCTCACAGTCGCCGTCGGCGCCGTCGGGCCGCTGTCCTGGATCGTGAACACGCCGGTGCCGAGGTCGAGCGGCGTCGACACGCTGTCGCCGTCGGCATCGACGATGGTCTGCACCACCTGCAGCAGATTGGCGCTAGTCAACGTCAGCGTGGCCGCATCGTCCGGATTGTTCGGATCGGAGTGCCAGACGTTGTTGACCTGGGTGAAGGTCACGATCCCGGTCGCGGGATCAATGGTGATCGTGAAGTAGGTCGTCGCGCCAACCGAACCGGTGATGGTGTTGCCGGACTGGTTCAGCAGAATCTGCGCACCCTGTCCGATACCATCGCCGTCGCCGGCAGTCTTGTCGGTCGCATCGAGCGCATAGAGGCCGGAGGCCACGTTTGAGCCCGTCAGCTTCAGCGTGTAGGTCGTCGAACCCGCACCGTCGCTGCCGTAGCTGCCGCCGGTGAAGTTGTCGGAGAAGTTCGCCGTCACGGAAACAAGCCCGTTCGGCGCCGTGCCGCCCGCGGTGTCGGTGCCAACAGGACGCGTCTCGTCCAGCACGAGCGTGTCGGTCGGGCCGGTCACTGTGCCGGCGGTCGGGCCGCTGTCCTGGATCGTGAACACGCCGGTGCCGAGGTTCAGCGGCGTCGTCACGCTGTCGCCGTCCGCATCGGTGATGGTCTGCACCACCTGCAACAGATTGGCAGCCGACAGCGTCAGCGTCGCGGCATCGTCCGGGTTGGTCGGATCGGAGTGCCAGATATTGTTAAGCTGGGTGAAGGTCACGATGCCGGTCGAAGGATCGATCGTGATCGTGAAGTAGTTGGTGCCACCGACCGAGCCGGTGATGGTGTTGCCGACCTGGTTCAGCAGAATCTGCGCACCCTGTCCGATACCATCGCCGTCGCCGGCGGTCTTGTCGGTCGGATCGAGCGCATAGAGGCCGGAGGCCACGTTCGCACCGGTGAGCTTCAGCGTGTAGGTCGTGCTGCCGGCACCGTCGCTACCATAGCTGCCGCCGGTGAAGTTGTTGGAGAAGTCCGCCGTCACGGTGTCGAGCCCGGTCGGCGCTGTGCCGCCCGCGGTGTCGCTGCCAACAGGACGGGTCTCGTCCAGCACCAATGTGTCGGTCGGACCTGTCACCGTGCCAGCGGTCGGGCCGCTGTCCTGGATCGTGAACACACCGGTGCCCACGTTGATCGGCGTCGCAACGCTGTCGCCGTCCGCATCGGTGATGGTCTGCACCACCTGCAGCAACTCAGGGCGCGTCAGCGTCAACGTCGCCGCATCGTCCGGGTTGGTCGGATCGGAGTGCCAGATGTTGTTGACCTGGGTGAACGTCACGATCCCGGTCGTCTCATTGATCGTGATCGTGAAGTAGGTCGTGCCGTTCGCCGAGCCGGTGATGGTGTCACCGACCTGGTTGAGCACGATCTGCGTACCTTGGCCGATGCCATCGCCGTCGCCGGCGGTCTTGTCGGTCGGATCGAGCGCATAGAGGCCGGAGGCGACGTTCGAGCCCGTCAGCTTCAGCGTGTACGTCGTCGACCCAGCGCCATCGCTGCCGTAGCTGCCGGCGGTGAAGTTGTTGGAGAAGTCCGCCGTCACGGTGTCGAGCCCGGTCGGCGCCGTGCCGCCTGCGGTGTCGCTGCCAACAGGACGCGTCTCGTCCAGCACCAATGTGTCGGTCGGACCGGTCACCGTGCCAGCGGTCGGGCCGCTGTCCTGGATCGTGAACACACCGGTGCCCACGTTGATCGGCGTCGTCACGCTGTCGCCGTCGGCGTCGGTGATGGTCTGCACCACCTGCAGCAGGTTGGCCGCCGACAGGGTCAGCGTCGCCGCATCGTCCGGGTTGGTCGGGTCGGAGTGCCAGATGTTGTTGACCTGGGTAAAGGTCACGATCCCGGTCGTCTCATTGATCGTGATCGTGAAGTAGGTCGTGCCGTTCGCCGAGCCGGTGATGGTGTCGCCGACCTGGTTGAGCACGATCTGCGTACCCTGCCCGATGCCATCGCCGTCGCCGGCGGTCTTGTCGGTTGGATCGAGAGCGTACAGACCGGACGCCACGTTGGCGCCGGTCAGCTTCAGCGTGTAGGTCGTCGACCCAGCACCATCGCTGCCGTAGCTGCCGGCAGTGAAGTTGTTGGAGAAGTCCGCCGTCACGGTGTCGAGCCCGGTCGGCGCCGTGCCGCCGGCGGTGTCGCTGCCAACAGGACGTGTCTCGTCCAGCACCAAGGTGTCGGTCGGGCCGGTCACCGTGCCCGCCGTCGGGCCGCTGTCCTGGATCGTGAACACGCCGGTGCCGAGGTTGAGCGGCGTCGTCACGCTGTCGCCATCCGCATCGGTGATGGTCTGCACCACCTGAAGCAGGTTGGCCGCCGACAGGGTCAGCGTCGCGGCATCGTCCGGGTTGGTCGGATCGGAATGCCAGATGTTGTTGACCTGGGTAAACGTCACGATCCCGGTCGTCTCATTGATCGTGATCGTGAAGTAGGTCGTGCCGTTCGCCGAACCGGTGATGGTGTCGCCGACCTGGTTGAGCACGATCTGCGTACCTTGGCCGATGCCATCGCCGTCGCCGGCGGTCTTGTCGGTCGGATCGAGCGCATAGAGGCCGGAGGCGACGTTGGCGCCGGTGAGCTTCAGCGTGTAGGCCGTGTTGCCCGCACCGTCGCTGCCATAGTTGCCGCCGGTGAAGTTGTTGGAGAAGTCCGCCGTCACGGTGTCGAGCCCGGTCGGCGCCGTGCCGCCGGCGGTGTCGCTGCCAACAGGACGGGTCTCGTCCAGCACCAATGTGTCGGTCGGACCTGTCACCGTGCCGGCCGTCGGGCCGCTGTCCTGGATGGTGAACACGCCGGTGCCGACGTCGAGCGGCGTCGTCACGCTGTCGCCGTCTGCGTCGGTGATGGTCTGCACCACCTGAAGCAGATTGGCAGCCGACAGCGTCAGCGTCGCAGAATCGTCCGGATTGGTCGGATCGGAATGCCAGATGTTGTTGAGCTGGGTGAATGTCACGATCCCCGTCGAGGGATCGATCGTGATCGTGAAGTAATTGGTGCCGCCAACCGAGCCGGTGATGGTATTGCCGACCTGGTTCAGCAGGATCTGCGCGCCCTGTCCGATGCCATCGCCGTCGGCGGTGGTCGTGTCGGTCGCATCGAGCGCATAGAGGCCGGAGGCCACGTTGGCGCCGGTGAGCTTCAGCGTGTAGGTCGTGTTGCCCGGGCCGTCGCTGCCGTAGCTGCCGGACGAGAAGTTGTTCGAAAAGTCCGCCGTGACGGTGTCGAGGCCGGTCGGCGTGGCGCCGCCCGCAGTGTCGGTGCCGACGGGACGGGTCTCGTCCAGAACCAACGTATCCGCCGCCGCGATCACCGTGCCGGCGCTCGGGCCGCTGTCCTGGATCGTGAACACACCGGTGCCGAGGCTGAGCGACGTCGTCACGTTGTCGCCGTCGGCGTCCGTGATGGTCTGCACGAGTTGCAGCAGTTCGGGGCGCGTCAGCGTCAGCGTCGCGGCGTCATCCGGGTTGGTCGGATCCGAGTGCCAGATGTTGTTGAGCTGGGTGAAGGTCACGATGCCGGTCGAGGGATCGATCGTGATCGTGAAGTAATCGGTGCCGCCGGCCGAGCCGGTGATCGTGTTGCCGACCTGGTTCAGCAGAATCTGCGTACCCTGCCCAATGCCATCGCCATCGCCGGTGGTCGTGTCGGTCGCATCAAGGGCGTACAGGCCGGACGCGACGTTGGCGCCGGTGAGCTTCAGCGTGTAGGCCGAATTGCCCGGGCCATCGCTGCCATAGCTGCCGCCGGCGAAGCCGTTCGAGAAATCCGCCGTCACGGTGTCGAGGCCGGTCGGCGCCGTGCCGCCCGCGGTGTCGCTGCCGACAGGACGCGTCTCGTCGAGCACAAGCGTGTCCGTTGCGCCGGACAGCGTGCTCGCCGTCGGGCCGCTGTCCTGGATCGTGAACACACCGGTGCCGAGGTCGAGCGGCGTCGACACATGGTCGCCGTCCGCATCGGTGATGGTCTGCACCACCTGCAGCAGATTGGCCGCCGAGAGCGTCAGCGTCGCTGCATCGTCCGGGTTGGTCGGATCGGAATGCCAGATGTTATTGAGCTGGGTGAACGTGACGATCCCGGTCGTCTCGTCGATCGTGATCGTGAAGTAGTTGGTGCCGCCAGCCGAGCCGGTGATGGTGTCACCGACCTGGTTGAGCACGATCTGCGTACCCTGCCCGATGCCATCGCCGTCGCCGGCGGTCTTGTCGGTCGGATCGAGAGCGTACAGACCGGAGGCGACGTTCGCGCCGGTGAGCTTCAGCGTGTAAGCCGTGTTGCCCGCGCCGTCGCTGCCATAATTGCCGCCGGTGAAGTTGTTGGAGAAGTCCGCAGTGACGGTGTCGAGGCCGGTCGGCGCGATGCCGCCCGCAGTGTCGGTGCCGACAGGCCGCGTCTCGTCCAGAACGAGGGTGTCGGTCGGACCGGCCACCGTGCCCGCCGTCGGGCCGCTGTCCTGGATCGTGAACACACCGCTGCCGACATCGAGCGGCGTCGACACGTGATCGCCGTCCGCGTCAGTGATGGTCTGCACCACCTGCAACAGGTTGGCGCTCGAGAGCGTCAGCGTCGCGGCATCGTCCGGATTGGTTGGGTCGGAGTGCCAGATGTTGTTGACCTGCGTGAACGTCACGATCCCGGTCGTCTCATTGATCGTGATCGTGAAGTAGGTCGTGCCGTTCGCCGAACCGGTGATGGTGTCACCGACCTGGTTGAGCACGATCTGCGTACCCTGGCCGATGCCATCGCCGTCACCGGCGGTCTTGTCGGTCGGATCGAGCGCATAGAGGCCGGAGGCGACGTTGGCGCCGGTGAGCTTCAGCGTGTAGGCCGTGTTGCCCGGGCCGTCGCTACCGTAGCTGCCGGCCGAGAAGTTGTTCGAGAAGTCCGCCGTGACGGTGTCGAGGCCGGTCGGCGTGGTGCCGCCCGCAGTGTCGGTGCCGACAGGACGGGTCTCGTCCAGAACCAACGTATCCGCCGCCGCGATCACCGCGCCCGCGGTCGGACCGCTGTCCTGGATCGTGAACACACCGGTGCCGACATCGAGCGGCGTCGTCACGCTGTCGCCGTCGGCATCGACGATGGTCTGCACCACTTGCAGCAGATTGGCGCCAGACAGCGTCAGCGTCGCCGCATCGTCCGGATTGGTCGGGTCGGAGTGCCAGATATTGTTGAGCTGGGTGAAGGTCACGATGCCGGTCGAGGGATCGATCGTGATCGTGAAGTAATTGGTGCCGCCAGCCGAGCCGGTGATCGTGTTGCCGACCTGGTTCAGCAGAATCTGCGCGCCCTGCCCGATACCGTCGCCGTCGGCGGTGGTCGTATCGGTCGCATCAAGTGCGTAGAGACCGGACGCCACGTTGGCGCCGGCGAGGTTCAGCGTGTAGGTGGTGTGGCCCGGGCCGTCGCTGCCATAGCTGCCGGGCGTGAAGTTGTTGGAGAAGTCTGCCGTCACGGAATCAAGGCCGGTCGGCGCTGTGCCGCCCGCGGTGTCCGTGCCAACCGGACGGGTCTCGTCCAGCACCAGCGTGTCAGTTGCACCGGTCACCGTGCCGGCGGTCGGGCCGCTGTCCTGGATCGTGAACACACGGGTGCCGACATCGAGCGGCGTCGACACGCTGTCGCCGTCCGCGTCGGTGATGGTCTGCACCACCTGCAGCAGGCTCGGGCTCGACAGCGTCAGCGTTGCCGGATCGTCCGGATTCTTCGGGTCAGAATGCCAGATGTTGTTCGACTGCGTGAACGTAACGATACCGGTCGACGGATCAATCGTGATGGTGAAATACGTCGTCCCGCCGGCCGAGCCGGTGATCGTGTTGCCGGACTGGTTGAGGACGATCTGCGCGCCCTGTCCGATGCCGTCGCCGTCAGCAGTGGTCGTGTCGGTCGGATCCAGCGCGTAGAGACCCGAGGCCACGTTCGAGCCGGTGAGATGCAGCGTGTAGGCCGTATGGCCGGGTCCGTCGCTGCCGTAGCTGCCGGACGTGAAGTCGTGGGAGAAGTCCGCCGTCACGCTGGCAAGCCCGCTCGGCGCAAAGCCGCCCGGCGTGTCGCTGCCAACCGGGCGCGACTCGTCCAGCACCAGCGTTTCCGCCGGCCCTTCCTTCTGGATCACCGTGCCGGCCGTCGGACCGCTGTCCTGAATTGTGAACACGCCGCCACCAAGGTTGATCGGCGTTGTCACGCTGTCGCCGTCCACGTCAGTGATGGTCTGCACCACCTGCAGCAGGCTGGCGCTGGAGAGGGTCAACGTCGCCGCGTCATCCGGGTTGGTCGGATCGGCATGCCAGATGTTGTTGACCTGGGTGAAGGTCACGATCCCGGTCGTCTCGTTGATCGTGATCGTGAAGTAGATCGTACCGTTCGCCGAGCCGGTGATGGTGTCACCGGACTGGTTCAGCACGATCTGCGCACCCTGCCCGAAATGGGCCGGGTTGGTGTCGGTCGGATCCAGCGCATAGAGGCCCGAGGCGACGTTCGTGCCGGTGAGATGCAGCGTGTAGGCAGTGCTGCCGGCACCGTCGGCGCCGTAGCTGCCGCCGGTGAAATTGTTGGAGAAGTCCGCCGTCACGCTGGCGAGACCGGTCGGCGTCGTGCCGCCCGCGGTGTCGCTGCCGACAGGACGCGTTTCGTCCAGCACCAGGGTGTCGGTCGCGCCGGTCACCGTGCCCGCCACCGGACCATCGTCAAGAATCGTCAGATGCGAGCCGACATCGACGCTCGCACTTGCCGACTGATCGTTGTTGTCAGTCACGGTGGCGGTCAGCGTGATCAGACCCGACGCCAGCGTGATCCCTTCATTGAAGTTGCCCGGGGTTGCCTCATGAACCGCGCGCAGATCGGTCAGCGTCACATGACCCGTGGCGTCAACCGAGACCGTGAGGACCAGATCGCCACTGATCGCCGTGCGCCCTTCCACGACGCCGGCCGCGTTGACCGTCAGCAGAACGTGCTGACCGGTCGCCGAATCGATCAGACCGGAATCTTCGTTCGGTGTCGTGACCGACAGCGCATAGGTCAGCGACTGCTGGCCGCCCGGTACCGTGACGTTGAACGACACCTGCACAGACGCGACCGTTGCCCCTGCGGGTCCGAGCCCCGAACCGGCGACACCATGGTTGGTGGCCGCGGTCAGGAAGCTCTCGTCGACAATCAGCGCCGACAGGGGATTGCCGGAAATGATCGGAGGCGGAGCAACGCCCAGCACGAAGCCGGTCGGCGGCGGCGGGGTCACGAGGTTCGGCAACTCTTCCTGCGGCGCCAACACGTTGGTCGGCACAGGAGCTAGCGGATCAATCGCGAACGGACTGAAATTCGCGCCGCTCGCCTGCGCGTTGCCGTTCGAGTTGCCGCTATTGTCGGCCGCCGGCAACACCGAGGTGTCCGTGCTGATCGGAAAAAGAGTCGCGAATTCCTGGACCGAGACCTCGCGCCCCGGCGCCATCTCGATCGTGACATTCTTCTGCCCATCCGCACGGGAGTCGAAGAACGGCTCAACCGTGACGGTCGACTGGTTGTCGAACAGGATGATCAGCTTTTCGCCGACGTGAACCAGCGTGATCTTTTCATTGGCGATCGACGAAAAGTCGACCTTCACCTTCTGGTCGTATCCAAGATTGACGACCACCGCCTGATCGGTCAGCGGCTTGGTCAGCTTGTAAATTCGTACGGGAGCCGAATTGGTGGAATTGCCGGTGCCGGTTGCCTGAGCGACCTGAAACGAACCCTGCATTATCAACTCCGCAAAATGCGATTAGAGGAAAAATTGTAGAAAAATTTAGTTTTAGGCTATTGTTAACCCTCCCCGCGGTCAAGAAATGTATTTGGTTAATCAATGCTTTCCGTGGAAGTGTGGTAAAGATCGGACAGGTCGAAGCTGAAAGAACAACGGCTTAGCCGGATTAACTTGGCCGAAAGCAGTATTTCCCCGGCCCCGTTCGTCCTTCCCGGCGATTTGGAGCAGCAGTCGATGCGGGTGATTCTTCAGGCGTGTGCCGCTGTCTTGATTTGGGGCTGTTTCGGCGCGGCGGCCGCGCAAGCCCCTGCACAACCCGTCCCGCAGGAGACCACGGTGGAGCGCCAGGTTCGCGCCCTGGCCAATCGGGACACCCAGATTGGCCTCTACCTCAACGTGTTACCTGATTGCACGTCGGGGCCGCTGCCGACCATCCGCCTGGTCACTGCGCCGGCTGCCGGAAAGGTGGTGGTGAAGTCGGCGAAGGCGAAGGCCACCAATTACAAGGCCTGCCTGGCGCTCGAGGTGCCGGCCTATGTCGCCTTCTACAAGGCGCCGCCGGAATTTCTCGGCGATGACGCCCTGACCATCGAGGTCAAGTACCAGGGCGGTCGGACCGAAATTCAGAAGATCACCGTCAAGGTCAGCGGCCCGGGAGGCCAGCAAAAGATCTGACCAGGTGACGCGAATGCTGATGCCCTGAATGCCCGCGTAGACCGGCCGCCTTAGAGCGGCTCGCCCTCTGCTTCGTCCTGCTGCAGCGGCACCTCGCTCGGTGCGGAGGCCGGCTGGCTGAGCGAAGCTCTATCCTCGTGGCAATCGCTGATCCGGCGGGCGACCACCCGGTCGGTCCGCGGCGCCTGACCAACATTGGTCTTGTTGACCTCGGTATAGGCCTCGTCGCTGAGAACCGTGATGACGGTGCTGACCGGCCCGAGATAGTCGCAGCGGTTGGAGAAGACGTATTTGTTGTTGATCTTCTCCGGCCGCGAAGAGTGGCAATTTCCAACGGACGGGGATGCGAAGGTCGCCTTCATCGCCTGGGTCGGATCGACACAGCGCGTCATTTCGCGCTCGAGCAGCGTTTGCCGGACGTTCGAGGACGTGGCGATTTCCAGCGTCCGCACGAAGCGCCACATTCCTTTTCGGAAGGTCGGCCCGCTGAATCCCTCCTCCGCCACGGCGCTCGGGGCGGCGAGCACGATCACGGAAAGCGCGGTCACGACGCCAAGCGCGGATGCGCAGATCTTCGACGGGGCGAAGCCCTCACGCGATGTCATTTATTGAATCCCTAACCGGCCGATTGACGCGGATCGCGCGACTTCGCTTGAAGCACGTCCAACCTCACATCATTCAGGAGCATTTCGCGTTAAGGCCCCGTAAATGCTTGGCTTTTGCTCGAAGCCCTCACGAGCTCTCGCGCCAAACACGGTGAATGCCCGGTTGCTTCAGGGCCGGGCAGCTTCGGCGCGAAAGGAAGCGCAGCCCTATGCCGTCGGGACGAATGGACGCCTCGTCCGCCGCCATCCGCCGTCTGGATTGCCGGCTAGTGCTGCAAAGCCGCTGCAGCGGACTTGTCAGTCTTGGCCTCTGATTTGGCCTCTGACTTGGCCTCAATCTTGGCCGCGCTACCGTCGTCGCAGTCGCCAATTCTTGTCGCGACGACCGTGTCGGTCCGGGGATGCTCTCCGGTGCTGATCTCGTTCAGCTCGGTATAGGCCTCGTCGCTGCGCACGGTGATGACGGTGCTGACCGTCCCCATGTAATCGCAGCGGCGTCCGAAGGTGTATTGATTACCGACCTTTTCGGGCTTGTCCGAGACGCAGCTTCCGATCGATCCCGAGGCAAAGGTCGCCTTCATGGCGTGGGTCGGGTCGACGCAGCGCGTCGTCTCCGCGTTGACCACCCGATACTTGAAGTTCTTGTTGGCGGTCCTGACCACATCGAGCGTTCGCACGAAGCGCCACAGACCTTTGCGGAAGCTCGGGCCAGAAAAGGCTTGATCGCCCTGAGCCGCCGCTGCCCGACCGTTCGCCGGTTGAGCTTGAGTCTCCGCATGAGCTGCCAGCGCAGGCAATGAGACAATCATCAGGGCCAGTAGCGAACGTGCAATGCCACCACGGAAGTCCATTCCCACCCCCGATGTCCGTCCGAATGCGTTCGTGATGCGATCCGGTCGGCTCATTGAAGCAATCTCCGGAACACGACTCAATACATCACACCACTTGCAGGGCGAATTGTGGCCAGTAAAGGTGCGTTAACGCTACCGGCCAGCTTGCAGCCGAATTCAGACTTACTGCAGCAAACTTGCAACACCTGACACGCCATTCGCATTGGCGCCGGCCGATCTCCCCGCACCGCACTGGGCAGAGGTTTGACCTCCGAAGTTTTTTTTGCTCATTTAGCGCGAGATATTTTCCTCAATTACTTAGCCTGTCGCTGGACGAGGGGGCACAGATGCGTATTCGGTTTGGCTACACGGTCGCAGGCATTTTGGCCTTGGGCACAACGCTGTTCGGCAACTCCGGGCCGGCGGCGGCAGCGGACCTTGGCCTGGTCACGAAAGCACCGGTCGGCACCTGTACCGAGATCGTCTTCACCTGCGAGAACGGCCATCAATATCCGCTGTGCCCGCGCGCTGTGTCGGTCGAGGGCGAAGTGGTCACGGCCTCCCTGCTCACCGGCCGTGGCGGCATCCATGTGCGGCACGTTCCGATGGGCGTCGGCTATCGCTATGCGGGCCGCGGCGTCTGGCTGGACGGCTTCCGGGAAAACGCGCTGCTCAACTTCGGCAAGCGTCACCAGGTGGCGTGCACCATCGCGCATTCATGAGTGCGTGCTCTGCGTCGCTCCAATGGGCGTGACGCAGAGCACCTCAAGCAGCCGAACTCTCCTCACCCCTTGGTGCGGAGCACGGCGCGCGATGAGCGCGAGAACATATACGCCTTCGGATTGACGTAGACCGGGCAGCGATCCTGCCACTGGTACAGCTGCCAATTCCATTTCCAGCAGCCCGATGCGATCTGGGGCTCTTGCACGTAGTCCAGCCGGTACGGCGGATCGCCAAACGGATAGTAGTCCCCGCATCGCGCCGCCGTCGAAGACAGAACGACGATGGAAGCGGCGGCGGCAATGATCACGGAAAATGACTTGTTCATAACGCCCCTCGATCGAATGACGTGACGGCGCGAGAGTGCCAAATCCGCCGGTCGTTATCAAGGTGCCGCCTGCCTCGTGACCGGCTCGCCGACTGTTCTACACCGCGCGATTCTGCGTCGGCGAGCGGCCGCCGCCATCGGCGACCAGCACCGCGCCGGTCACGAAGGACGCCTCGTCGGAGGCCAGGAACAGGCAGCACGCAGCGATCTCGGCGGGCTCGGCCATCCGTCCCAGGGCAATGCGTCGTTCGACGCCGCGAATCTCGGCATCGACAGTGGTGTCGTTCTGGTCCGCAAGCAGCTGCATTTCATGGGCGCTCATCGGCGTGCGCACCCAGCCGGGCGCCACCGCATTGGCGCGGATGCCGTCGGCGCCGTGCGCATAGGCCAGCGAGCGCGTATAGGCGACGACGGCCGCCTTGCTGGCGGCGTAGCTTGCGCTATCTGGGCTGGCATTGAACGCGGCAACCGAGGCGACGTTCACGATCGCGCCGCCGCGCTGCCGGAGCAGCGGCAGCGACGCGCGACAGACGCGCATCGTCCCCGTGAGGTTGACGTCGAGCGTTTTGGCCCAGACCTCGTCGGAGACGCTGGCGGGCTGATCCGGCACGATCAGGCCTGCGGCGTTGACCACGATGTCGAGCCACGCCCCGCAGGCGGCGACGGCGTTGGCAATGTCGTCCGGCCGCGTGACGTCACCATGGATCGCCTGCCCTCCGCACGCTGCCGCGGCGTCCTGAAGCTCGGCGTCGCCGAGGCCGAACAGCACGACGTGCGCGCCGCTCAACGCCAGCAGCGCCGCCGTGGCCCGGCCGATCCCCGTGGCTGCGCCCGTCACCAGCGCCGTCTTTCCGTCGAGCCGCGGCATCAGAGCATGATCCGGAAAGGTGGAAACCGGTTTTCCGAAAAGATCATGCTCATCTAGACTCCCCACTGCCGTTCGACGGCAAATCCGGTCTCCGGCAGCGTCGAGCCGCCGTCGACGACGATGGTCTGCCCGGTGACGTATTTGGCCTCGGTGGAGGCGAGATAGAGCATTGCGCAGGCGATGTCGTCGGCGCTGCCCATGTGCCCCATCGGGATGAAGCGCTCGAGCTTCGCCTTGTTCTCCGGCGCGCTCATGGTGCCGCGGCCGGGCTTCTCGATGAAGCCGGCCTCGACGCCGTTGACCGTGATGCCGTCGCGCGCGAGCTCGAAGGCGGCGCCGCGGATGAACGCGTTCACGCCGGCTTTCGCCGCCGAGTAATGCGCGCCGCCGCCCATCGCGACACGCGCGGAAACCGAGGACGTCACGAGGATGCGCCCGAACCCGACGGCGCGCATGTGCGAAATCGCGGCCTGCGCGAGCCAGATGCTGGCGTTGAGGTTAAGCGCCAGCGTGTCCTCAAGCTTGGCTTCATCAAGCTCTTCAAGCGATGACCACGGACAGCCGCCGGCATTGTGCACGACGATATCGAGCCGGCCATATTGAGCAGCGACGCGATCGACCATCGCGCGCAAGCTACTGCGGTCCAGCCGGTCGAACGGGACGCAATGCGCCGCCCGTCCATCGGCCGTCAATTCGCGCGCCAACGCCTCGGCCACATCAAGCGTCCGGTTGGCGATCACCACGGTCGCGCCGGCCTCTGCGAGCCGTCTCACGATGGCCGCGCCGATCCCCCTGCCGCCGCCGGTGACGATGGCGATCCGGCCGTCAAGATTGAACGGTAGCGCCTGCATCAGATCGCTCCCGCGCCGCGGAGCAAGTCGATGAACCGCGCCAACACCGCCGTGTGTGTGTCGACGTCGCGCGCGGACGTCGCCGGACACATCAGCAGCATGGTGTGGAACGGGGTCACCAGAATGCCCTCGTTGATGTAGAACGCATGCAGCAGGGTCTCGAGATCGGGTTGCCGGCCGGCAATGACGTCGGCGCCGCTGCGTGGCGGCCGCGGCATGAACATGATCTCGGCGCGCGCGCCGATCTGCGTGACGTGCCAGGGCAGACCGGCCGCCGCGATCAGCCGGCGCGCTTCCTGCGCGAGCCAGGTCGCGGTTCCGATCATCCGCTCGTAATTCGCAGAGGTCAGCACCTTCTCGAGCACCGCGCGCATGGTCGCGACCGTCAGCGCGTTGCCGGCAAGCGTGCCGCCGAATCCAAGATGCGCCGACTGCCGCTCGCGCGGATTGACGTGGGGAACGAGTTTCCAGAGTCGCTCCGCGATCTCGTGGCTGAGACCAAACACGCCGGCGGGGATGCCACCCGCGATCGCCTTGCCCGCGACGAAGATGTCGGGCTCGAGCCCATGGCTCTCCGTATAGCCGCACGGGCCGCAGGACAGTGTGTGGGTCTCGTCGATGATGAGGACGGCGCCGGCGCGGCGGGTCAGGTCACGCAACGCCCGGTGAAAACCGGGATCGACCGGGATCATGCCGAAATTCGTCATCAGCGGCTCGGTCAGCACGCAGGCGACGTCGCCATGCGCAAGCGCCGCCTCCAGCCCCGCGACATCGTTGAATTCAACGACCCGGCTCACCGCATCATGATCGATGCCGTTGGGATGGATCATGTTGCGCAGGCCGACCCGGCCTTCGCGGATCTCGACATGCGCCTCCTCGACGCCGCCATGATAGCAGCCGGAGAACACCAGCACCTTGCGCCGGCCGGTGATCATGCGCGAGATGCGGATCGCCGCGCGGTTGGCATCGGTCGCCGACGTCGTCAGCGTCCAGTATTTCGGACCGAAGCGGCGGGACAGCTCGGCGCCGACCCAAAGGCTGTCTTCCGTCGGCAGCATCATGGTCGCGCCACGCTTGAGCTGAGCGAGCGCCGCCTCGGTCACCGCCTCGGGCGCGTGGCCGCACATGCCGCCGGTGTCGCCAAGGCAGAAATCGATGTAGTCGCGTCCGTCGATGTCCCTGATATGCGCGCCCTGCGCCTCCTCGGCATAGACAGGGAATCCGCCGGCCCAGCGCCGCATCCAATGCGACGGGCCGCCGTAAAGGTAGTGCTGCCTTCCCTCCTGCCAGGCCGCGGCCGATCGCGGGTGCAGCGCGCGAAAGCGCTCCTGCTCAGCATCGAGCAGTCGGTTCAGAACGCCGGCGCGTTCGGCAGTTGCAGCTGTCATAGCGCGATCCAGGCGGTCTTGAGGTCGGTATAGGCGTCGAGGGCGTGCAGCGACTTGTCGCGTCCGAAGCCGGATTGCTTGAAGCCGCCGAGCGGCACCGTGATGTCGGCGCCGCCATAGGCGTTGACGTGCACGACGCCGGCCTTGATGGCGCGCACCATGCGATGCGCCGTCGACAGGCTTGCGGTCCACACCGCCGACGCAAGTCCATAGGGAGTCGCATTGGCGAGCGCTGTGGCATCTTCCTCGCCCTCGAACCGCGTCACTGCCAGCACCGGGCCGAACACCTCCTCGCGCCAGACCTGCATCGACGGCGTCACCTCGGTGAGGATCGTAGGCGCCATGAAGTTGCCGCCGCTCTCGACGTGGATTTGCTCGCCGCCGACCAGCCGCGTCGCGCCCTGCGCTTCCGCGCCGGCAACGGCATCCAGATTCTTGCGCAACTGCGGTTTGCTCGCGATGGCGCCGATATCCGAGGTCAATTCGAGGGGATCGCCGACGCGCAGCTTGGCGGTGGCGGCCAGCAGCTCGGCCATGAAGCGATCATAGATCAAGGACTGCACCAGCAGCCGCGACCCGGCCACGCAGACCTGGCCGGAGTTTCGGAAGATCCCGCTCGCCGAGACCTTGGCCGCATGCTTGATGTCGGGCACATCGGCGAACACGATGTTGGGCGACTTGCCGCCAAGCTCGAGATGGACGCGCTTCAGGTTCGACCGCGCCGAGCATTCCAGCAAGCGCCTGCCGACCGCGCCCGAGCCGGTGAAGGCGAGCACATCGACATCCATATGCAGCGCAAGCGCCTCGCCGGCGGATGCACCGCGGCCGGTGACGACGTTGAGCACGCCGTCGGGTAACCCCGCCTCGGTCGCGAGCTCGGCAAGCCGCAGCAGCGTCAGCGAGGCAAGCTCCGGCGGCTTGACCACGACCGAATTTCCGGCGGCGAGCGCCGGGCCGATCTTCCACGCTCCGATCATCAGCGGGAAATTCCACGGCACGATCACGCCGACGACACCAAGCGGCTCGCGATGCACGAGCCCGAGCACATCGCCTGAGGTCGGCGCGATCTCGCCATAGACCTTGTCGATCGCCTCGGCGTAGTAACGGATGGTGCCGGCGGCCGAGAGCGGTTCGGCCTTGTAGGCCATGCTGATCTCGGTGCCGTTGTCGCGCACGCCGAGCACCGCAATCTCGAGCGCGTGCTGCTCGATGAGGTCGGCGAACCGCAGCAACACCTTCTTGCGCTGCGCCGGCGCCGCGCGCGACCAGCTGCCCTGCTCGAAGGCCTGCCGCGCATGTCTGACCGCGGCGTCGACATCGGCCACGTCGCCGTCAGCTATGCTGGTCAATACCTGGCCGTCGATCGGCGACACGACATCAAGCCGTGCCTCGCTGATCGCCAGCGCCGGCCGCCCGCCGATGAAGAGCTGCTGGGCCGGAATGACGGCCGCGCGTAGTCGATCGATCTGGGCTTGCTGCATGCGAGACAACTATGGCGATGACAAAAGCGGCTTCCGAGCAAGACCGCTGGCATGGCGCAATCCTCGCCAAATCAAGGCTTTGGCAGCAATCAACCGATAGGTGGATGTCACGGCAAGGCCCGTCCCCGTAGCGTGATTGCACGATGGCCGAGCGCTCCGCCCGCGTTATGCAAACCGGTTGTCACCATCCCTTACGCCTGCCGGCGAGCCGAAGGTCATGCCTGAGATGACGCAGCCCCGCATTCTCCTGATCGGAACGGGAGACACCAAGGCCGACGAACTGCTGTTCATGAGCGAGTGCATCGCGCGCGCCGGTGGCCGAACCATCATGATGGACATCAGCGTGCTCGGCGATCCGCCGTACCAGGTGGCGCATGACAAGCACGCGGTGGCGGCCGCCGCACAGACCACGATCGAGGCTGTTGCATCGAGCGGCGACGAGAATTCCGCGATGTCGCTGATGGCGGTCGGCGCCGCCAATCTGGCGCGCGCGCTCGCGGAGCGCGATGCAATCGACGGCGTGATCGCGATCGGCGGCACGATGGGCACCGACCTTGCCCTCGACGTCGCGCAGGCGCTGCCGCTCGGCCTGCCGAAGCTGATCGTCTCGACCGTCGCCTTCTCGCATCTGATCCCGCCCGAGCGCGTCGCCGCCGACCTGATGATGATCCTGTGGGCCGGCGGCCTCTACGGCCTCAACGGCACCTGCACCGCCGTGCTGTCGCAAGCCTGCGGCGCGATCGTCGGCGCCGCCAGAAGCGCAATCAGGCCGCGTAAGGATCGGCCGGTCGTTGCGATCACCTCGCTCGGCAAGAGCTGCCTGCGCTACATGGTCGAGCTCAAGCCGCAGCTCGAACGGCGCGGCTACGAGGTGGTCGTCTTCCACACCACCGGCATGGGCGGCCGCGCGATGGAATCGATCGCCGCGCAAGGTGGCTTCGCCGCGGTGCTGGACCTCAGCCTGCAGGAGGTCGCCAACCAGCTTACCGGCTCGGTGGTCAATTCCGGCGCCGACAGGCTGGAGAATGCGGGCAGAGCCGGGATTCCACAGATCGTCGCACCCGGGGCGATCGACATGGTCGACTTCCCGGCATGGCTTGGGGTTCCGAACGAGCTGTCGGATCGTCCATTCCACGCGCACAACCGGCTGCTTGCGTCGGCAACGTCGGGATCCACTGATCGCCAACGGATCGCCCGCGCGATTGCCGGGAAACTGTCCCAGGCCAACGCTCCCGTTGCCTTCGTGCTGCCCGCCGGCGGCATCCAGCAATGGGATCGCGAAGGCGAAGCCTTGCACGATCCCGACGCCCTCGCCGCCTTCGTCGACGCCATGCGATCGGCGATCAAGGCGCCGGTCGAACTGCACGAGATCAAGGATCACATCAACAGCGCCGCATTCAACGAAACGGTGCTCGGCATCTTCGATCGGTGGGTCGCTGCCGGCATTGTCCCTCGCGGCCGCACCACGGCTGCCGCATGAGGAGGCCGCTTGCCCAGGCGCTGGTGCTCGACTTCGGCGGGGTGATCTCGAAGACATTGTTCGAGACCCATGACCTGACCGAGCGTACGCTCGGGCTCGCCCCGTGCACACTGAAATGGCTCGGACCGTTCGCGCCCGACAGCGATCCGCTCTGGACTTCCATGCAGCGTGGCGAAATTTCTGAGCGCGACTACTGGCTGACCCGCAGCCGCGAGGTCGGGCGCCTGATCGGCGAGGACTGGCGCGACATGGAGACCTTCGTGAAACGCGCGCGCGGTGCCGATCCCGACACCGTGATCCGCCCCGAGGCAGCGCGCGCGATCACCCTCGCCGCCGATGCCGGGTTCCGCCTCGCCATCCTCTCGAACGAGCTCGACCTGTTCTACGGTGCCGATTTCCGCAGCCGTCTTTCCATCCTCAAGCGCTTCGACACCATCGTCGATGCCACGCATACCGGGATCCTGAAACCCGACCCTCGCGCCTATCAAAGCGTGCTGGACGAACTGGCGCTGGAGGCAGACAATTGCGTCTTCGTCGACGACCAGCGCCGCAACATCGCAGGCGCCGCCGCATGCAACATGCGCACGGTGCTGTTCGATGTGCGCAATCCTGCCACGTCCTACGGCGAGGCGCTGCGGCATTTCGGGCTGCAATTCGACTAAAGCGCTTTCGAGCGAAGTGGGTACCGGTTCGCGTGAAGAAAGCGCATCAAGACCAGAATCTGGAGCCCCGTCCCGATTGCATCGAAACGGAAAAGGCTCCAGCCGGACAGGGAACGATCATGCGCGACAAAAACTTCCTGGTTGAGAACAACGCCAAGCCGATCTGGCACCCGATGGCCCATCCCGCCGAAATGCGGGCGCAGCCGCCGCGGATCGTGATGAAGGGCGAAGGCGTTGAAGTCACCGATATCGACGGCAAGACCGTGATCGACGCGGTCGGCGGATTGTGGAATGTCAATCTCGGCTACAGCTGCGACCCGATCAAACAGGCGATCGCGGACCAGCTCAGCGCGCTGCCATATTATTCGGGCTTCCGCGGCACCTCATCCGGTCCCTCGATCGAGCTCGCCTACGAGCTCACCGAATGGTTCAAACCGGAAGGCATGGTGCGCGCTTTCTTCACCTCGGGCGGGTCGGACTCGGTCGAGACCGCGCTGCGGCTCGCCCGGCAATACTGGAAGATCAAAGGCCAGGCTGACCGCACCAAGTTCCTGGCGCTGAAGAAGGGCTACCACGGCACCCATTTCGGCGGCGCTTCCGTCAACGGCAACGCCAATTTCCGCCGCAACTATGAGCCGATGCTGCCCGGCGTGTTCCATATCCCCGCGCCGTCAACCTATCGCAATCCCTTCAACGAGACCGATCCCGCAAAACTCGCGCAGCTGTGTGCGGCGGCGATGGAGGAGGAGATCGCGTTCCAGGGCGCCGACACCATCGCCGCCTTCATCATGGAGCCGGTGTTAGGGGCCGGCGGCGTGATCGTGCCGCCGGACAGCTTCATGAAGCTCGTGCGTGAGATCTGCGACCATCACGGCATCCTGATGATCGCGGACGAGGTCGTCACCGGTTTCGGACGCACCGGCGCGTGGTCGGGTTCGCGGCTCTGGGGCGTGAAGCCCGACATGATGACGATGGCCAAGGCGATCACGTCAGGCTATTTCCCGCTCGGCGCGACGCTGATCGGCGAGCAGGTTACGGAGGCCTTCGAGGCCGACACGACCACGTTCGGCTCGATCGGCCACGGCTACACCTATTCCGGCCATCCGGTCGGCTGCGCCGCGGGCCTCGCGGCGCTCGCCGAGACCCGCCGCCTGAAGCTTGACGAGAACGCCGCCGCGCGCGGGGAGGACCTTGCGCGCGCGCTGGCCGCGCTCAAGGCGAGGCATGCGCTGGTCGGCGACGTCAGGGGCAAGGGTTTGATGGCTGCGCTCGAACTGGTGGCCGATCGCGACAGCAAGAAGCCCGCCGACAAGAAGACGATGGCGAAGGTTGCCGACGCCGCCTACGAGGCCGGCGTGATGCTCCGCGTCTCCGGCAACAACCTGATCCTGTCGCCGCCCCTGATCCTGACGTCGGCCGACGTGAGGCGGATCGCCGAAGGAATCGACGCCGGCCTCTCAGCGGCTTCCTGATAGCGCACTCACACAAGCCATGGCGCGCTCGAACAGCGCGCCATCCGCCTTGCCGCGGTCGAGGCACTCGGCCAGCGATATGGCCGACATCGTCTGATCGGTGCAGAAGATGCGCATGAAGTCGGCCGCGAGCGCGACCTTGCGCGGCGCCGGTTGCCTCTCCCAGTCGCTGGTGCTCAGATAGAGCAAGGACGCATCGTCGGCGATGCTCTCGGCCGCCGCGCCACGCGCGGCTGGGCCGGTCGCCAGCAGCGCAAGCAGCACGCCGGCCGCCGCTCCGATGCGATGCGCGCGGCCGCTCATTTCGTCTCCCTGGCATTCACCATCGGCGGCACGTCGAGCGCGGGATTGCGATCGAAGAAGTTGAATGGACGCAGCCGGAAGCCATGCCACAGGCCCGGCATGACCGGCCAATCCTCGGCGCGCGGCACGTGGCGGAAGCCGACCGTGTACCACAGCACAAGGTCGCGGTCCTCGATCGGCCGCTTCGCCGCCGTCCATTTCGGCAGGCCGTCGACCTCGGGGTTTCCGTTCGGATACATGCCCGCAGCGTAGCGCTCGTCCTTGGCGTAGGCCGAGGTCCACAGCGTGTAGGCGCTGAAACCCGCACGCAGCTGGATCGGATCGTCCTTGGCGAGCAGCGAGACGTCGGAGTGACCGGGCATCAGCTGATAGCTCGTGCGATAGCCGCGGCTGTTGGTCCTGCCGGTGCTCTCGATCCTGAACTGCGCCGCGTTCAGCGGCATCGTGATCGGCCCTTCGGTCGCAACCGGCCTGGTGTCGACCTGCCAGAGGCTCTTGCGCTGACCCTGCTCCAGCCGGCGGACATTGAAGCGATCCTCGACCAGCCGGTTCGCGGTGCCGTCGACGTCCATGTCGATCCGGAACGTCATGTAGTGATCGTGATTAACCGCGAGCAGCCGTTCATCGACCAGCGTCCCAAAGGCGGTATCCTGCGCAGCCGTTGCGTCGCTCAGTGTCTTGCTCGCGACGCCCTTGGTGGCATCGATGCCGTAGGCGCCGAGCCGCACATCGATGTTGCCGGCACGGTCGAAGACGTAGTCCACCAGATAGTCGTAATTGCCGACCACCGGCGCCATCCGCACCACCAGCTCGTTGTTCGGCCGCACCTCGGCGGTGTTGTTGATCAGCTCGCTGTGGCGCCAGATCGGATCGCCGGTCGGGCGCTCGAAGATACAGACCGCGCCCTTGGACACGACCGGCGCGCCCTTGGTATCCGAGATCGTCAGGTCGAGATAATGCGCGCCTTCGGGACAATCCACGCCGCGCTGCAATTCGCTGGAGAGCACGCCAAAGCCGTACTCGCCGATATCCATATAGGCGCGGAACGACCAGGTCGGCGCCGGGTCCATATAGGGCACGAACATCTCGCTCGCCGAGATCTGATAAGCGATGTCGCGGAGCGTGCCGTGGTCATCGTAGCGGATCAGCGACAGCACGGCGCCGACGCGCGGCTCGAGACGAACATGGAACGACCAGTTGTCCCAGCGGACCTGGCCGCCCTCCACCTTCACATTGCTGCCTTCAGGCGCGCTGATCTCGATCGGCTTCGGCGGCTTGCGATATGTTCCGGAGTCGGCATAGGCGTGCGAGGGCGTCTGCGGCGGTGGCGGCACCACGCCGAGATCGGTCACCGACAGCACCGTCTTGCTCTTGAGATCGACCTGGGCGAACAGGTTCTCGATCGGCTTGCCCCAGAGATTGTTGGCGGCCCCCGTAGTGTCGACACAGGGAACGTTGAGCAGGCGGCGGCCCTTCAGGGCCGGGTCGCTCACCGGACCGACCGTCAGCGGCAGACACATGACGTTGCGGAAATCGGTGATGCCGCGCTTGGCCATCGCAGCGATCCAGCGCGCGTCCTGCTTCGGCAGGTCGCCGGCGGAGATCAGCTCGTCGATGGTCAGCGCAGCCTCATGATCCCTGACTTCCTGCCAGCCCAGCAGGCTCCGCGCGGCGAGATCGATATGCGCCTCGTAGAGATGCCCGCCGCTCAGCAACGTGGCGCTGGCCCGACGCGTGAATGGCTGTCCGGGCTTCCACGCCCGCACCTCGTCCTTGGGGTCCTCCTCGACCGACATCGAGACGACCCGCGCCGAATCGTCGAGCTTGCCGGCGCCGTGAAGGATATCGGAGACCGAACGGATTTCGTCGGTGGTGAGCCCGTCCATCGGGTGCGTTGCGGTCACCTGCGGCCACATCCGGCGCTCGGCCTGCGCCGGCAGCGGCGCCGCCAATGTCGCTGCCATCAGACCGGCGACTGCCCATACGCCATGCCGGGATATCAGAGCCATTCCGCCCTCCACTCAAAGCCAGAACTGTCAGAATACAAACAACGGTGGCGACGTGAAGGCCCGCTTTATCCGGTAACTTGTTCCGGCGCAGCCGGCAGGATCGCGGCCGCGGCCGGGCGTGGCGCGGCGCGGTGGACATCGAGCAGCCGCACGCCGATGCGATCGCGTAGGGCCAGCCAAATGCCGCGCGGCGCTACGATCATCACCACGACGGCAATAATGCCGAGCCCGACCAGATACCAGCCGCCGGACAGCCCGAGCGGTCCGGTCATCAATTCGCGCAGGCCGAAGAAGATGATGACGCCGAGGATCGGGCCTTCCAGGGTTCCGATACCGCCGATGATCACGATGAACATCATGTAGACGGACCAGTTGACGTCGAAGGCCGCCAGCGGCGCGATGAACAGATTGCCCATGAAGCTGAGCGCGCCGGCAAGCCCGCATCCCGCCGCCGAGAGCACGAAGGCGACGAAGCGGTTGTGCCGGACGTCGACGCCGACGCTCATCGCGGCAAGATCATTGTCGCGCACGCTCATCAGCCCGAGCCCGAAGCTCGACGTCATCATCCTGTACAGCGCCGCGATGGTCACGAGCGTCAGGCCGCCGGCGAGCCAGAACATCGTCGGCTCGAACCAGTCGAAATCGATCAGCTTGCTGGTCGCGAGCGGCACGCCCGACGTGCCGCCGACGGCCTGCGACTTCATCGTGAACGCGCCGATGATCTCGGCAAACACCCACATCGCGATCGAGAAATAGGCGTCGCGCAAACGAAACAGCGGAAAGGCGATGATCGCCGCAACCGCGCCCGCGACCAGCGGCGCGACCGGCAGCACCCAGATCGGCGTGACCTCGAGCCAGCCGGAAGTCAGGAACAGCGCATAGGCGCCGAACGCGATGAAGACCTGGTGGCCGAGCGACACCAGCCCGGCATAGCCCGCCAGCAGGTTCCACATCTGCGCCATCGTCAGCAAGAGCAGGCATTCGGTCGCGAGCCGCAGAAAACCCTCGTTCAGCACGAAGGGGGCGCCGGCAATCACCGCGACGAGCACGATGGCAGAGGCCGCAAGAATGGTCCGTGTCGGCATCGGCATCACACCCTGCTCGACACGAGACCCGACGGCCGGATCAGCAGCATGATGAAGAACAGGAGGTGCGCATAGAGCAGCCCGGCATTCGGATCGATCTTCAGGCCGATCAATTGCGCCATGCCGAGCGCGATGCCGCCGAGCAGCGCGCCGCAGAACGAGCCGAGCCCGCCGAGCACCACGACCTCGAACGCGATCAGCAGCCGTTCGGCGCCCGAGAACGGCGTGAAGCTCGAGCGCACCGCGAGCAGCACGCCGCCGATCGCGCCAAGCGCGAGCGACAGGCCCATGACGTAGTTATAAACCCGGTCGGGCTTGACCCCGGACAGCCGGACGATATCGCGGCGGTCGGCGGTGGCGCGCACGATACGGCCGAACTCGGTATGGCGCAGCACGAGTTGCAGCGCCATGAACAGCAATGCGGCAAGCACCAGCGTCAGCAGCGGCATGATGCCGATGTTCAGCCCGGCGATTTCGAGGCTGGCGCGCGACAGCTCGCCGACCTGGAGGCTGCGCACGTCGGCGCCGAACACCTCGACCATCACGTTGCGCAGAATGACTGAAACGCCGAACGTCAGCAGCAGCGGCGAGAGCGGATCGGGCGACGTCACGACGCGGTTGACGATGGCGGCCTGATAGAGCCAACCGGCCGCAAAAGACAGCGCGATCACCGGGATCAGCATTAACAGCGGCGACACCTGCGGAAACAGGTTGGCGAGCAGCACGGCGCAGAACGCGCTCAGCACCATGAACTCGCCGTGGGCGATGTTGACGACGCGCATCACGCCGAACACCAGCGCGAGCCCGATGCCGAGCAGCCCATAGAGCCCGCCGAGCAGGGCCCCGTTGATCAATGTCTCAACCCAGATCATGTCGTGCCAATCCTGGCTAGTTACCGAAATAAGCGTGCGTCAGCTGCTCCGGCTGCAAGCCTTGCGCCGGGCCGGTCAGCGACACCCGCCCCTTCAACAGGCAATAGATCCGCTCCGAGGTCGCGAGCGCGCGCTTGACGTCCTGCTCGACCAGCACGACGGCGGTGCCCTCGCGGCGGATGTCGGCAAAGGAGCGGTAGATCTGCTCGACCACGACCGGCGCGAGCCCGAGCGAGATCTCGTCGCACAGCAGGAGCCGCGGGTTCGACATCAGCGCGCGGCCGATCGCCGCCATCTGCTGCTGGCCGCCGGAGAGCTGGCCAGGAAACATCCGCCGCCGCTCCTCAAGGATCGGGAACAGGTCGAACACCCGCCGCAGGGTCCAGCTCCCTTTACGCCGGTTGACGCTGCCCATCAGCAGGTTCTCCTCGATCGTCAGCGAGTCGAACAGCAGGCGGCCCTCGGGCACCATGATGAGGCCGAGCCGCGACACCTCTTCCGCCGGCATCTGCGAGATATCGATGCCGTCGAACTGCACCGCCCCTCGCCGCTCCTCGTTGAGACCGACCAGCGCCTTCAGGAACGTGGACTTGCCGGCGCCATTAGCGCCGACCAGCGCCACCGCCTCGCCGTCCGCGACGGTGAAGTTCATGTCGAACACGGCTTGCAGATCGCCGTAGAATATCTGCAGGCCGTTCACATCAAGCAACGCCATCGGCCTTCAATCCCATGTAGATCTCGCGCACCACGGCGCTGTCCATGACTTCGGCCGGTGGCCCTTCCAGCACCTTGCGGCCGAAGTCGAGCACCAGGATGCGATCCGACACCGCGCGCAGCGCGTGCGGAATGTGCTCGATCCAGATCATGGCGTGATCGGCCTTCACCGACTGGATGATGGCAACAAGGCGCTCGACCTCCGGCTCGGTCAGCCCGGCGGCGATCTCGTCGAGCAGGATCAGCTTCGGCTTCGAGGCCAGCGCCTTGGCGAATTCCAGCCGCTTGCGGTCGATCAGCGGCAAGGCGCCGGCGAGCTTGTCGGCCTTGGCGTCGAGCCCGGTGCGCTGCAACACCTCCATGGTCCAGCTCGATGCCGCCTCGCCGGTGAGGCCCGCGCCGTAGGACGCCGCGACCAGCGCGTTCTCGTAGACCGACAGATGCGGGAACGGTTGCGGAATCTGGAACGCCCGCCCGAGCCCCATCCGCGCCCGGCGGTGCGGCGGCAGGGCTGATATCTCCCTGTCGTCGAGCATGATCGAGCCGCCGTCGGCCGTGAGCAGGCCGACGATCAGGTTGAGCAACGAGCTCTTGCCGGCGCCGTTTGGGCCGATCACGCCGAGGCACTCGCCGCGCGCCAGCGCGAAGCTGACATTGTCGGCGACCACAATCTCGCCGAAGCGCTTGGACAGCCCGCTGACGCGCAGAAGCGGTGCCATCTCAGGCCAGCTTGGAGAGCAGCTGGAGATCGGCCTGCTTCGGGATGAACGGCGCCGTACCGTTGTGCACGATCAGGAGCTCGTATTTCGACTTGCCGCCCTTGGCCTTGCGCCATTGCCCGCCCGACAGCGAGGTCACCGCGACGTTCTTGATCGGGCTGTCCTTGAACTTGACCCGACCGACCACGGTCTCCATGTCGAGGCCGGCGATCGCATCGCGCAATGAGTTCTTGTCCTTGGGATCGCTGTTCTGCAACGCCGCGAGCCCGACCTCCCACAGCGCATGGGCGTAGCCGATCGGCTGCGTCCACTGCTTGCCTGTCGTCTTCTCCCACTCCGCGGCGAGCTCGCCAGCGTTCTGCCCGGTCAGCGAGGACTTGAACGGATAGGCCGGCGTCCACCACACTTCGGTCGACATGCCGTCGCCGCGATCGCCGAGCGCATTCACCGCGGCCGGGAACAGGAACGCCGCCGCCACCGTGCAGATCTGCGGCTTGAACCCGGCCTGCGCCGCCTGATTCCACAGCGTCACCCAGTGATTGCTGAAGGTGAAGCCGGAGACGATGTCGACGCCGTTGTTCTTGAACAGCGCGATCTGGTTGGTGAAGTCGTCGGTCGCGATCTGGAATTTGCCGGCCGAGAACTCCTGATAGCCGGCCGCCGAGATGCCCGCCGGCAGGCCGAGCTTCGGATCGGAGAACGCCTGGCCCGGCGGGTTGTCGATGTAGAGCGTGCCGACCTTCTTGTTGGTCTCGACCGATTGCCACATGCCCAAGAAATTTTTGGCGACGTCGTCGGCGCCCCAGAAGAAATGGTAGCTGTACGGAAACCCCTTGTCCGGCGTCGACTTGCGCGGGAACATCCAGCCCTGCCACGGCACCATGGTCGAGATGGTGGGAATGCCGCGGGCGTCGGCGAGCTCCTGCACCGGCGGCTGCGCATCGCCGTCCTCGATCAGGATCAGGTCGCACTTTTCACGCAGCACCAGCTCGCTCGCGATCACCGACGAGCGGTTCGGATCGGATTGATTGTCCTTGAACACCAGCTCGACCTGATAGGTCTTGCCGCCGATCTTCAGACCATCCTTCAGCCGTGCCTTGATGCGCTCATGGATCCAGGGATCGGGCTCGGCGAACTGCGCCCGGACGCCGGAGAGGCAGCCGACCCAGCCGATCTTGATGGTGTTGCCGGCGGCCCGCGCGACATTGACCAGCGGCACGTTCATCGCCGATGCGAGACCGGTGGCACCGGCCGCTTTCAAGAGCGTGCGCCGATTGAGCCGGCCGGACGCCGTATTGTTCCTTGTCTCAGTCATGTCCCTCTCCCTCCACAACCAATGATGAAAATGCTTGACCGCGGCTCACGCAGCCGATCGCTGGATCGCCGCACGGCTCACCGCGGCGAATTTGCACAAGGTGTTTTCGATGATCCGGCGCGGGATGCCGCGCACGATGAAGACGAGCCGCGAGCGCCGGTCCGCCGACGGCCAGCTGGCAAGCGTGATCGGCGGATGGAACACGTGCTGCACGCCGTGCACCACCATGGGCGCGTCGGGCTGCTCGGCAACGTGCACGATCGCCTTGAAGCGCAGCAGGTCCTCGCCCTTGAGCGCCGCGACATAATCGAGCCAGCGCGCGAACGCCTCGCGTTGGATCGGCTCGTCGATGACCAAGCTGTAGGATGACACGCCGGCGTCGTGCACGTGATGGCTGTGGCTGCACGCCTCGCCCTCGCAGTGATGATCCCCGTGATCGTGCGATGCGTTGGCCGCCTGCGACGCCAGATCGAACCAGCGCACGACATCGGCGGAGCGTGCCGCCGGATCGAACAGCCCGGCATCGAGGACATTCGCCGGATCGACGATCCCGTTCCGCACTTTCGCGCGCGTCGCGACCGGATTGATCGCCGCAAGCTGCGCATCGAGCCGCGCCAATGCATCACCGGCGGCAAGGTCGGTCTTGGTCACCAGCAGCCGGTCGGCGACCGCGATCTGCCTGACGGCCTCGCCATGCGCCACAAGGGTGTGTGCACCATTAACCGCATCGACGGTCGCGACCACGCCGTCGATCCGGTAGCGGCTGAGGACATCGGGCGCCGTCATCAGCGTGTGCAGCACGGGCACGGGATCGGCTAGCCCGGTGGTCTCGACCAGCACCCGGTGGAATGGCGGGATCGCGCCGTCAGCACGGCGCGACGCAAGGTCGGCCAGCGTCTCGATCAGATCCTCGCGCACCGAGCAGCAGATGCAGCCATTGTCGAGCAGCGCCAGGCGGTCCTCGCTGCTCTCGACCAGCAGATGATCCAGCGCCACCTCGCCGAACTCGTTGATGATGGCGACGACGCCATTGAGCTCCGGCTGGCGCAGCAAATGGTTCAGCACCGTGGTCTTGCCGCTGCCGAGGAAGCCGGTCAGCACCGTGACCGGGATCTGATCCACCGCTGCCATCATGCGCCCCGCTCGTAGACCTTGCGACCCTCGAAGAAGGTCATCTCGACCCGCGTATCGGCCAATTGATCCGGCGGGATGTCGAAGATCATCTGGTCGAGCACGATCAAATCGGCGGACTTTCCCACCTCGATCGAGCCGATCGACTGGCCGAGCCCGGCCGCGCGTGCGGCATCGATGGTGTAGATGTCGATCACGGTCTTGAGATCGAGCGCCTGCTCCGCCCACAGCGACTTGCCGGGAAAATCCCCGGTCGGATTTTGCCGCGTCACCATGCCCTCGATGCCCTGCCAGGGATCGGGGATCGGGATCACCGGCCAGTCCGAGCCGCCGGCCATCAGTGCGCCGGCCTCTTTCAGATCGCGGTTCGGCCAGAAGCGCTGCGCGCGCTCCTCGCCCATCGCCGCCTTGTGCGCCTCGAGGAAGATGGTCGGATACCAGATGATTGGCGACAGATCGGCCGCGACGCCGAGCGCGGCGAAGCGCTTGATATCGTCGGGTGCGATATAGCTCGCATGCGCGATCTGATGGATCAGATGAGTCGGGCCGTTGAAGCTGCGCACGACATCGATGGCGTCGAGCGCCTGCGTCACCGCGGCGTCGCCCGCGCAATGGATCTTCGCCGCAAGGCCGAGCTTCTCGCAGCGCCCGAGCCAGCGGATCAGGTCCGGCACGGTCAGCATGGTGGCGCCGCGGAAGCAGCAGCCGCGCACGGGATCGGCGACGTAGGGCTCGTGGAAGGCCGCGGTCTTGGCACCCGGCACGCCGTCGAGGAACACCTTCACATAATCGGGTTTCACATGCGCGCCGCGGTAATCCTCGCGCAGCGCGAACAGCTCCTCGCCGGCCTTGCCGAACATGAAGCCCGGCTCGACCACCGGCATCGCGCAGACCGCCCAGGCGGTGAGCTCGCCGCGGTCGTCGAGGCCCTTCAGCGCCGCCATGATCGGCTGCATGCTGGCAGCGTCGATGAAGGCGGTGACGCCATAGGCATTCAGCACCGAGATCGAGCGCGCCACCGCCGCGCGATCCATCTCGGCCGTGTAGTGACCGGAGGCCGCGAGCGCCCGCTCGACCAGGCCCGAGGCGGCCTCGATCATGATCCCGGTGAGCGTCCCGGACTTGAGGTCGCGGCCGATCTCACCGTCGGTCGGATCAGCCGTGTCGGCCGCAACACCGGCCAGCCGCAGCGCCGCCGAGCTCGCCCAGCGATTATGATAGGTGTCGTCGCGCAGCACGACGGGATGCCCGAGGCAGGCCGCGTCCAGCAGCGCACAGGACTCCGCGGTGTTCATCTCGTTCAGGAGATTGTTGCCGAACTGCCCGCCGACGATCCAGGTGCCCGGCGCAGCCGCTGAGGCAGCCTTGTGCAGCGTCTCGGCGATCCTTGGAATGCTGTCGGCGTTGGAGAAGCGCAGCTCGTAGAGATCGGCCTGTCCGCCCATCATGATGTGATTGTGGATGTCGACGATCCCCGGCATCGCCATGCGTCCACCGAGATCGACGGTTACCGTCCCCTCGCCGATGAGCGCCGCGACGTCGCGCTCCTCGCCGACGGCGATGAACCGGCCGGCCTTGACGGCCGCGCATGTCGCCCAGGGTTGCCCGCGGTTCGACGTGTAGATCCGGCCGTTGCGGAAGACCGTGTCGGCGAATGTCCTGTTCATACGGATCAAACTTCTCGATTGGGAAAGCCTGGAGCGATCAGCCTCTCACCGTGCGGTGCACAAGGCTGAACCGCGCACGACGCCGGCATGATGGCCAAACGTTCGGCATGTCGGCATTTGGAACAATCCACCGTCCGGTGGATGCTCCGCCGCCTGCCGCGATGCGGGCGCCGGCACGGCGCAGAACGACATCACTTTTTTCGAATTAGCAGCAGACTCCGCTTCACCTCTCCCGCTTGCGGGGGAGGTCGGCGCGCGCAGCGCGACGGGTGGGGGCTCTCTCCGCAATGAGACTCGCGGAGAGAGCCCCC